>JAITNA010000039.1 GCA_031290715.1 Eubacteriales Family XIII. Incertae Sedis bacterium
CCTAAAGCAGCACAGGGGGTGATTTTGTTGAAAAAGAAAGTTATTGCTTCACTCGTCAGTACGCTGATCTTTGTGTTGGTCGTCGGGACGACGCCTGTCTTCTCGTTTGCGGATTCGGATTTGGGTTCGGATTCGGAATCGGATTTGAATTCGGATTCGGGTTTCGATTTGGGTTCGGATTCCGGTGAAAATCTTGAAATCGCGGGCGCTGAATTGGCGCCGCTTGAGGCCGGTTCGCCCATCACGACCTACGCGGATTTGACGGCCGCATTGGCGAACCCTTCGATCGACACCATTCTTTTGGGCGCGGACATTCAGCTTGACGGAACGCTGACCGTGACACATTCGCCGATCACCTTTCGGTCGGCTGCGGGAAGTGCCGTTACGCTCACAAGTGCGGCCGACGCGCGCCATATCACGGCCGACGCGGCTCTTCCCGACCCCGTACTCACCTTCGCGAACGTGATTCTGCAAGGGCCGGGTACAGGCGGCGGCGAGGGCGGCGGCATTGCTTATTGGAATTCCGGAGGAGTCCTTACCTTGAATGGAGCCAACATCATGGATTGCGTCGTTGGGTCAGCCTTGGGCAATCACGGCGGGGCGGTGCGCAGCGCCGGAGCCCTTACGGTCAACAGCTCAAGCATTACCGATAACAGCACGCTCTATAACGGCGGCGGGCTGTATGCCAGCGGCGGCCATGTGAGCGTAACGGACAGCACGGTGTCCGGCAACAAAGCGCTTGGCGGCAGCTCTCCGGGCGTCGGCGGCGGCATCTATTCGTATATCAGCGCTTCTTTGAACGGTACGACTTCTGTCACGCATAATACGTCACAGAATAAAGGCGGCGGCATCGATGTGTTCGGCGACGGCTCGGCTACGGCGCTCAGCGTCAGCGGCACCGTGGATATCTCGTACAACACCGGTTCTGAAGGCGGCGGGATTAGTGTCGAGAACGGAGCAACAGCGATTACCGGTAACGTAACGGTCACGCACAATACCGCTGTGTCCTACGGCGGCGGCGGAATCAAGTGCGGGGCCTTGTCGCTGACGGGGGCTGCGGTGACAGACAATACCGCAATTGGCGACGGCGGCGGCGGAATCCTGACTACGGGGGACGCCGGCATCTCGAATTGTAATATTTCGGACAATACTGCCTCAAGCAACAGAGGCGGAGGCATTTACTTCCAAGGGACTGCGCTCACGATTGCGAAAAGCACACTCAGCGGGAACAAGACACTTGGTACCGCGTGGGATTTCTCCCAAGGCGGCGCCATTGATATGTATGGTTCCAACGGCGGTCAGACGCTTACAGTCACAGGTTCGACCTTTGAGAAAAACTCGACCGTCAACGGGCGCGGCAGCGCGATAGCGATCAACAGCGGGAGTACCTTGCTTGTGGATGGCTGTGCGTTCAATGGGAATACCTCAGAGGCCGACGCGTCGGCATCGGGCGCGATCAGCACGGACAGGTTCAATTGGGCGGACCCGGACAAAAAGACTGTCACGATCAAGAACAGCAGTTTCACCGGGAATAAGGGCACCCGCGGTGCCGCCGTCGCTTTGTACTTCCGGGTGGACGCAAGCATTGAGAACTGCACTTTCACCGGAAATGAAACAATAGGAGATGACACAAGTTCAAGATACGGCGGCGCGCTGTATTTGGGCGGGAATGACGGGAATCAATTTGTCGTCAAGGACTCCGAGTTCACCGGCAACAAAGTCGATGGCGGTCTTTATCAGTACGGAGGCGCGATCTGTTATACCCCCGCCGACGGACTGAACTCGCTGCTCACGCTTAGCGGCACATTAATTCAGGGCAACACGGCTAAGAGCGGCGGCGGTGTATATGCTTACGGAAACACGAAAATCGACAGCTGTGTATTCAAAGGCAATGAATCGATCGGCGACGATGGCGGCGGCGTGTATTTCACCGGGGTGGGGGCGAGCAATACCGTCAGCAACAGCACGATATCGGGCAATAAGGCGGGCGACTGGGGCGGCGGAATCCGGATCGGTACCGGCGTGACGGTCACGGTCAGCAAGACGGCCATCACCCAAAACACTGCCAGCAAAGGCGGCGGCATCATGATCTATGACTCAGACGCGAATGCCCAAAAGGCGCAGGTCATCTTTGACGCGGCGAGTTCAATCACGAAAAACAGCGCAACTCTCGGCGGCGGCGTTTACGGCAGCGCGCCTGTTATTATTACACTCAACGGAACATCCGTGCAGGACAACGCGGCGACGGGCAGCGATGCAAAAGGCAGCGGCGGCGGCGTGTACACGGAGGATCTTGCCAAGCTGACGGCCAATGCCGCGAAATTTGCACGCAATACCGCGCCGGAGGTCTATAGCTGGGACCTCGTCGACGCGGACTTGGCGATCCACACTACCAATATCCTGAACACGTCCTATTCATCCCCATTCAAATACGCGTACAACAACGCGGACGTCAACTATGTGCCGACGGGGATCAAGGCCGTATTCCATCGCAATTACAACGCGAGCGACGGCGTGACCTATAATGTGGGGCCTTTGCTGCCCGGACAGACGTTCCCGGCCCTTCCCGCCGCCGAGAGCGTGCAGGCCTTGGGCTGGGTTCCGAGCGGCCAAAGTTTCTCCGGATGGCTTGACGCGCCCGCGGGCGGCTTCTTCGCGGCGCCGGAAACGATGCCCGGCGGCGATGTGCATATCTACGCGAACTGGCTTGCTGTGCAGCATACGGTGACCTATCACGCGAACGGCGCAATCGGCGCATTGCCTGCGGCGCCGAAGGCATATCTGCACGCGGAAGCGGTGACGGTATTGGGCGCCGGGACCTTGCAGAAAGCGGGATTTACCTTTGCCGGTTGGGCGCGCGGAACCGCGGCCGGTACGTCCGCGACCGCGCCGGACTATGCGCCCGGAGCGACTTTTGAAATCACCGAAGATATCCATCTGCACGCCTTGTGGACGCCGAACATTTATCGCGTGACCTACGACGCGAACGGCGGCACGGGCGCGCTGCCCGTCGATACGACGAAATACGTGTATAAGGCCGCGGCGACCGTACTCGAAAATCCGCTTCCTGTCCGGGACGGCTATACGTTCTCCGGTTGGGCGCTGACGCGTTCCGGCGACGTGATTACAGGTTTCGCCATCACGGCTGATACCACCTTGTACGCGCAGTGGAGCGCGGTCGTGCCGGAAGATTTGGGCGGGGGAACGGTAGACGACGGCGGCGATGATGAAGGCGGCGGCGATGAGGGCGGCGACGAAGGCGGCGGCGATGAAGGCGGTGGCGGCGGGACTGTCACGCCGACGGTTCCCCGCGTCGTCCCCGGAACGAATAATCCCGCAGCCGAGCCGGAACCTGCGCGGGCGGCGGCGACGGAACCCGCGGCTTCTATCCGGACGCCGGAGCCGGTGTCAACGCCTGAACCGGCGGCCGAGCCGGCCGAGCCGATCACGCCGCAGAGCGAATTTGACGCGCAGGATCAAGCGAAGATCGCCGCGCAGACCGGCAACCCGCTCACGGACCTTCTCAACGGCAATGTGCCGCTCGGCGGCCCCGGCGTCACAGACGCGTGGAGTCTGCTCAGTTTGATCCTATCCGTGATCGGGATTCTTTCGGCGCTGATTCTGTTCATCGTCGCGCTGATTCGGAGAAAACGGTACAAGACGGCGGACGAAAGCGCACAGGCTGAGCTTGCCGAATCGGACGGGGAGGTTCGGGAAAAACAGCGGAAGCGTGCGGCTTTGACGACGGCCCTCGCAATTATTACAGGGATACTTGTCCTCGTTGTTTGGCTGATCCTTGACGATTTGACGCTGCCGACGACGTGGATTAACAAATGGACGCCGTATGTCGCGGTAATATTCATCGTCCACATCGTCTGCCTTGTTGCGCGGATCGTGTTCGGAGGGAGAAAGGCGCGGACAGAATAGATTGTTGAATAAAAGCGAATTGAGATAGCGTAACAGAAAAAAGCCGGGAGACACTTCCGGCTTTTGTTTGGTGCATAACTGTACACCGTGCGGCTCCGCGTGCCGCGTTGTGGGGACGGGTGAGTTTTTAGCCTTCTTGCCCGAAGACTGTTTTGAAGCGGATCGTCATGCGCGAAACTTTGCGCGATGCGGCGTTTTTGTGAATCGTACCCTTTGCCGCGGCTTGCATCAGCTTTTTCTCCGCTTTGTCCAAAGACGCTTTTGCGGCGTCCTCGTCCGCGGCGGCGATTGCCTGATCGAAGTCCTTGAATACGTCTTTCAGATGAGCCTTGACCCTGCGGTTGCGGTTGGTCTTGACCCGGATCACGCCGATCCTCTTCTTTGCAGATTTGATATTTGCCATCTGTTCACCCCACTTTCATTGTATCGGTAAGCAAATAATCGCAACGTTCATTATATGCGACGCATAGCTTGAATGCAAGGATTATTTCAAAGTGGTGTGGATTTGCGGTTTTGCGGTTTCGAGAAAAAAAGATAAAGAAAGCGCTAACGCGGGAATGACATCTGTGGTATTATTATGCAAACACTTACGTGAAAACCGTGCAAACGGTTAAGCGGAAACAATGCAATCCGGGAGGCCGGACGGATGCCGCACATATTTTTAGCAGAGGACGACAAAGCGATTGCCAAAAACCTTACGCTTTTGTTGCGTTCGGAGGGCTATTCCGTCACGCATGCGGTCACGCAGAAAGAAGCCCTCGCCGCGCTTGGCGAGGGCAGATTTGATTTGGCTCTGATCGATATCTCTTTGCCCGACGGCAACGGCTTTCCGGTTTGCACGGCGGTCAAGGAAGCACAGAATATTCCGGTGATCTTCCTGACCGCTTCCGGCGATGAGGTGAGCGTTGTGACCGGGCTGAATATGGGCGCGGACGATTACATTACGAAGCCTTTTCGCCCGCGGGAATTGATTGCCCGAATCGGGGCGGCCCTGCGGAAGAGCGGGCGTGCGCCGGCGGCGTTTGAAATCGGCGCGCTTCATATCGATACGGCAAGCGGCCTTGTGAAAAAGCGCGGCAAGGAGGTATTTCTTTCGGTTTTGGAATATCGCCTGCTCTTGGTGTTTTTGAGCAATCAAGGCGCCGTCGTCACGCGGGGCAAGCTGCTTGACGAGCTGTGGGATGTCGGCGGGGATTTTGTCAACGACAATACGCTGACCGTTTATGTCAAACGTCTGCGCGAGAAGATCGAGGATGATCCCGCGAATCCGCAAATCATTCTGACGGTTCGCGGCTTGGGCTACAAATTGGGAAGTTAAGATGCTTCGGAATAAAGAATTCGGGCGCTTTGTGATTTTGTTTTTCGCGTTGGCCGCCGCCGTCATTGTTTTGGGCTTCCTCCTGAATCAGGAAGCGGGAATCATCGCGGCGGCGGCCGCCGTTGTTTTCGGTGCGGCGTTTTTCCTTTTCACAAAGGCGCGTTACCATAATATCGCGAAGATTTCGAGTCAAATAGACCTTGTGCTTCATGACGCGGACCGCATGGAGCTTGACGGGTTTGACGAGGGCGAATTGTCCATACTGAACAGCGAGATTACGAAAATGACCTTGCGTATCAGAGAGCAGAACGACGCGTTGATCAAAGACAAACAGTATCTTGCCGATTCCTTGGCTGATATTGCGCATCAGCTGCGGACGCCGCTGACCTCCGCGAATCTGATTTTATCGTTTTTGGCAAAGGCCGAGGATGAAGAAGAGCGGCAGGCTTTTGTGCGGGAAACGGAAGAATTGCTTGTCCGCATGGACCGGCTGATTACTGCGCTGCTGAAATTGTCCCGGCTCGACGCGGGCATGGCGGTATTTCAGCGGGTGCGGATAGATGTCCGGGAGCTGATCCTGTCCGCGATTCGCCCTTTGGCAATCCCGATGGAATTGCGGAATATTGATTTGGCGCTCGATGTGCCGGAGGGGGCGGCGATATGGGGCGATTTTGTGTGGCTCTCGGAATCCGTTCAGAATATCCTGAAAAACTGTATGGAAAGCGCGGGGGAAAACGGTAGGATTGAGATTGCCTGTACGGACGACGCGCTCTGCACCGAAATCACGATTCACGACAGCGGCGCGGGCTTTGAGGCGCCGGATTTGCCCCATCTGTTTGATCGTTTTTACCGCGGGAAAGACCGGGAGGGCGCCGGGTTTGGAATCGGCCTGGCACTTTGCAAAATGATTGTCACGCGGCAAAACGGAAGCGTTACCGCCAAGAACCACCCACAAGGGGGCGCGGTATTCTCCATCCGATTTCCAAAGGGTCTGTAACGGAATAGGTTGCGTGATTTCGTTACAGATCCTTATGTGACGGATGTGTCACCGGAAAGTCACCGGCGTGTCACCTGAAAACGCTATCCTAAGCGTATCGGCGTGAAAGGATGGCTGAATGATATGGAACTTTTGAGAATCGAAAATTTGTGCAAGGTCTACGGCAAGGATGAAAATCAGGTCACCGCGCTTGACCATGTTTCGCTTGCCGTTGAAAAAGGGGAGTTTGTTGCGATCATCGGGTCTAGCGGCTCCGGCAAATCCACCTTGCTTCACATGATCGGCGGCGTTGACGAGCCGACGGACGGAAAGGTGTATCTTGACGGGCAGGATGTGTACGCCCAAAACAATGAAAAACTGGCGATCTTCCGGCGGCGGCAGGTGGGACTGATTTATCAGTTTTACAACTTGATTCCGACCTTGAATGTGGTGGAAAATATCACGCTGCCGGTGTTGATGGATCGGCGTGAGGTCAATGAGGATCGGCTCGACGAACTGCTGCGGCTGCTCGGCCTGACCGACCGGAAAACCCATCTTCCCAATCAGCTTTCCGGCGGGCAGCAGCAGCGTGTGTCGATCGGCCGCGCGCTGATGAACGCGCCGGCGGTGATGCTTGCCGACGAGCCCACGGGCAATTTGGACAGCCAAAACGGGCAGGAAATCGTCAATTTGCTCAAACTCAGCAACAAAAAATACGGGCAGACCCTGATCGTCGTTACCCATGACGAGAATATCGCCCTGCAAGCGGACCGCATTATCGGCATATCGGATGGCAGGGTTTCGCGGGATGAGAGGATTCGGTCATGAATATCTTTCACAAAATCACGCGGCAAAGCCTGCAAAAAAACCGCACACGCACGATTGTGACGATTATCGGCGTGATACTTTCCGTCGCCATGATCACGGCGGTAACGACATTCATCGCTTCTTTGCAAAATTTTCTGGTTCAGCGGGAAATCCAGTTGAAAGGCGACTGGCATGTGGAATTCATGGACGTAGATTCCGCGTTTGCGCAAAAGGTGCGCACGGATGACGAGGTGAAAAACGCTTTCGCCATACAAAATGTCGGCTATGCCCTGTTGGACGGCGGGCAAAACCCGAACAAGCCCTACCTTTTTGTCGCGGGGCTCGACGATACGGCTTTCGGAAAGCTGCCGATAAAAATTGCCGCCGGACGGCTTCCGGGGAACAGCGGCGAAATCATCGTTCCGGAACACATTGAAACAAACGGCGTCGGCTATAAAATCGGCGACACGCTGACGCTATCGCTCGGAAGCCGTATGATTGATGGGAAAAAGGCCGGTCAGAATACCCCGTTTCACAGCGGCGGGGCAGAGAACGGAGCTGCGGAAAGCTTTCTGCCGGAAACCGTAAAAACCTACACGGT
>JAITNA010000050.1 GCA_031290715.1 Eubacteriales Family XIII. Incertae Sedis bacterium
GTGGTTCCGCGCCCCGCGCTCAAGCCCGATCACCCCGCCGAGCGCCACAGCCAAAACAACGCGAAGCGCCACATCCCCCGCAGTCAGCGGCTCCATATGAAACATCGGTATCCAGTCAACGAATCCAGAGAAATGATATATCGCCATCGGCTTCCACATCGTCAAATTCATGGTGATCGCAAGTGACAATAGACGCGCCCGCCGAGTGAGCCTCGGCCAAAGCGATAGAATCCGCCAAAGAAATTCGTCTTGACGATTTCAGCTTGCCGGCCATCTTGAAAACATGATCGGAGATTTCATGAATGATTTCAATAGAACTGCTTTGCACTTTTGAAACCATATTTTCCGCGGCATCCTCGCCAAACCTACGATAGATGTCGTAATACACTTCCAACAGATTGATTTTGTTCATTGAAATAGCGATCTCGCCCGTTTCTGATACGGTCCTGTCCAAAAGCCCTTTTACAACGCCGGCCCCGTCCTCGTTTGACAGATAGGCGATCAAGGCGCAGGAGTCAAGCACATATTTTTCCATCATAATTCAAGTGCTTTTTCCGACTGTTTTTGTTTCATGAACGCTTCCGTTGAAAGCCCGGTGCCTTCAAACATTCCGCACAAGGCAAGATTCGCGGCGGCAGTTTCTTGAACCGGGAAAATGATCACGGATTCTTCCGTTTCTCTGATCCTTAGCTTCCTGTTATAAAAGCGGGATTTCAAATGTATTGAAAGCGCATCGACATCCATGATTGCTTCCGCCATATCGCCATTCTCCTTTCGCGCAATTTCTTTCGATAAAAACCGCTTCACGCGGCTTGCGTATAAATACAGTATACTCCCAATCAGGTCTGATTGGACAGCAAAATGTTTTCATCTTTCTGGCTTCTTTCTGACTTCATCATCCCTATCGGCGTCAAATATCCTCCACCAAATCGCGCACCCAGATCTTGGATTTGAAGCGCCGCCGCATGATGAAAAACTTCACGACTTCCTCCGTTTGCACCAAAAGGACGCACAGGTAGATCGGCAGACCGAGCCACAGCGCCCCGGCGAACGCCAGCGGCACACCGATCGCCCATACCGTCCCGATGTCGATAACAAGCCCGATACGCGTGTCCCCGCCGGCCCGAAGTGCGCCCGTGAGAATCGCCGCGTTGTGGATTTTGATGAAGAGCGTCGACCCGTACACAACGAGAATGAGGACCGCGTAGTGCGCGCCGAGCTCCGTGAAACCGAACAGACGGACGATCAGGCTCGACGTCAGGATGAGGATCCCGCCGGCGGCCGCCCCGATGAGGATCGCGATACGCAGGATACGCTTGCCGAGTTCAAAGGCGGCTTCGGTTTCGCCCCGCCCGAGCTTCTCGCCGCAGAGGATGAGCATGGCGTCCCCGATGCTGAAGCACGCGAGCGAAAAGAGATTGAAGATGGTGTTGCCCGCCTGCACGGCGGCGACCTCCGTGACCCCGACGCGGCCGTAGGCTGCGAGGTACATCGCCACGCCGACCGACCAGAGCATTTCATTCAGCATCGTCGGCACCGCGTTGCCGAGGACCCGCGCAAACAGCCCTCGCGTCCATGAAAAGAAGGTACGCAGCGGGCCCGCGAGAATGTTCCCGCGCCCGAAAATCACAAAGAGATAGAGGGCGAGTTCCAGACCGCGCGAGATCACCGTGGCCGTGGCCGCGCCCATGACGCCGAGCCGCGGCGCGCCGAGATGGCCGTAGATCAGGATGATACAGAGAATCGTATTGCTTGAAAACACGGCGATGCTGATCCACAGCGGAATGCGCGTCTGCTGCGTCGCTTTCAGCGCGGCGGTCAGCGGCACGACGATGCTCCACGCGAGGAAGATGACAGAACTGAGCCGCACGAAAGGCCGCCCCATCTCGATGACTTCGGGGATATCCGTGAAAACGCGCAGAATGGCTTCGGGCATCAGCAAGCTCGCGAAGAAGAACACAAGCCCGATGGAAAACGACACGGTCACGGTGATCCCGACGACGCGCCGGATATTCTCCATATCGCGTTTGCCCCAAAACTGCGACATATACGTGATCATACCGCCCGTGAACCCGAAAAGAACCATCCAGAAAATGAACATGAACTGCGTGGACAGCCCCACCGTCGCCAATTCCGTTTCCCCGAGATGGCCCACCAAGAGCGTATCGACAAGGCTGAGCGACGAAGCGATCAAGCTCTGCAGCGCGATCGGCAGCGCAACGCGAATCAGCTTTTTATACAATTTTTCTTCGCCCGCGGGCGGTTTCAATCGTTCCATCTCAAATCAGCTGCCGTTCCGCGGCGATCCGGACGACGTCCGCCAGGCTGTCCGCGCCGAGCTTTGTATAAACCATATTGACGATGAGCTTCACGGTGTTGATCGACAAATCATGGCCGGCGGCAATCTCCGACCGCGAAAGGCCGTGGCACAGATCGATCAGGATTTCCGTTTCGCGGTCGGACAAGCGGACATCGCCGCCCAAATTGTTCGCTTTCCGATACTCCGAGCGGATCACCGCCCGGCGCTTGGCGTAGGTGGACGATTTCTTGCCTATGGCTTCGAGCCATGCCCTTGGAATGCCGCGGCCCTTGTCGCGCAGCGCGGAAGCCGCGAGCGTCCGCATATCTCTTCCGAGTTCGATGAACGGCAGCGTCAAATCGTTGGAACGCGCCATTTCATACGCTTCCGAAAGCGCGATCAAGGCCGCGTCCCTGTTTTTGATCTGATACAGGCAGACCGCTTCGAGCGCCTTTGCTTCTATCCGTCCAAGGAGAATGGGCTCCCTCCCATGGCCGCTTTCGAGAAAGGCCAGCAGAAGGTGATACTGTTTTGCGGCGTAATAATACCGCGCCTTGACGGTATTTCCAAAACGCTCCATGAAGCCCGTCAGTGTGCCCGGCTCAAAATCAAGCTTCAGCCAAGCGGCGATGTTCTCCGGCAAATCCATCATCAGATAGTACCGGCCCATGACGATATCATAGGAGGTATAGCGAATCGCGTAATCCTTTTCGCCGAGCTGCGCTTCCAATTCCTTCAGTGCCTGCCCGATTTTCGCGAAATTCCCCTGCGCGAAACCGATCCGTATCAGATAAAACAGCGCCCGGTTTCTGATGTCGTACTGATTCCGCTCCCGCGCCGCGCTCAAAGCCCGCATGACGCAGCGCTCGGCCTCTTTGACCTCGTCCTTATAAAACAGAAGCTCGCCCCGCGCCAGTTCCTCCAAGCCGGACATCCCGCACATCGGGCCTGCCCCGCCTACCCCGCCCGCGTGAGCCGCCGCACGGGTGAGCGCCCCGAGATATTCCTCCATCGCGCCTTTGCGATCCGTACCCACCATGGAGAGCCATGGCCCCACATACCCGATCGCCGCGGCGCCGGCGGCCTCATAAGGGCTTTTTGAATAATATTCGCCCTGTTTGGCAATATACGTGTCGAAGTCATAGCGGTCCGTATCGGGCGCGGTCAAAAATCGCAAGCCGCCCATTGCGGAATAGATACCGGAGAGGACCCTGTCCGTGAACGCTGTCTGCGGAAGCGCCGTGCAGTATTCTAAATATCGCCCGGCCGACTCGTCCGCTTCCGAGAACAAGCCCGCACTCATTTTGAGCTTGAGATGCATCTCCGTGAAGTGGACGATATGCGATACCTCCGCGGGCGGCGCGTTTTCAAAAACCTCCAAAAGGAAGCGCGCCGTCTTTGCCGGAAGCTGCTGCGCGCGATCATAAACGGCCCGGACGAGCCGCTCGTATTCGCCGGCCTTTTCATAGTAGGAAACAGCGTCCGCCAGACAGCCGTTTTCTTCGCACCAACGCGCCGCCGCGGAATAGGCGCCGCGTTTTTCCTCTTCGGTCAGGATGTCCCGCTTCTCCCGAAGATAATCAAGCGTCAAGTGATGAATCCGGTACGTGTTGCTGTAGACGTCGCGTCGGATATACGCGCTGACGCTTTCCAACTCCGCGGCAAGCGCTTCATCCGCGGCGATGATCTGAACCAGGTCGACCGACAGATGGTCGAGCAGCGAGATTCGGACGAGCAAGCGCCGGAGTTTTTCGGAGATCACCATGAAGGCGCCGTTTTCAATCAGCTTGCAGATGTTCAGCCGCATCGCGGCGCGCGCGGCGCTGACCTGGTTCGGCATTTTTTCGAGCGCGTGACCGACCAGATTGAGGGCAAAAGCCCAACCCTCCGTATCCCGATAGATGTCCGCGAGCGCTTCCGTAGAAAGCGTCAGGCCGAGCAAGCGCAGATACTCCGCGCACTCGCCCTCCGTGAAGCGCAGCTCGTCCTCGCTGATGTTGACGGCAAGCCCGCCGGACAGCATGCCCACAATATTGATGTCCGGCTCCGTTCTCGAAATCAGAATGACCGTGCTGTTCGGGTAGACCAAGGTGGTCGCCCTCTTTTCGATAAAACGGAGGATTTCGCCGCTGCGGATCAGGTGCAGGTCGTCAAAAACCACGACGGATTTTTTCCCCGACGAAAACCATTCGTCCAAGGCGATGAAGTACGTTTCAAAGTCGTCCTCGGTTTTCGGGAATCCGATCTTCGCGAGCTGCTGCGTGACAGACTTGTCAAACGGCGAGAACGCCTGACGGTAGCTTTCCCAGAAACGGGAGGGCAGATTGTCGCGGCCTGAGAGCTGTATCCATGCCGTGTCCGCGTCCCCGTTTTGCAGAAAATCGGAAACCGCGCGCGTTTTGCCGTAGCCCGTGCCGCCGCAGACCGTGACAAGCGGGCTCTTGACCGCTTCCGCAAGCAGCCCCGCCACGCGCGGCCGCTCCAGATAAGTATAGATTTGTTTCTCCATGCCGAACGGTTCTCCAATAACATTATGGTATACCCATCCGCCGGGAAATGCAAGTTGGGGTGTGTTTTGCGATTATTTTTATTTTTCCCCGGACGTATTATGTGATTTCATGAATCGTTATCCTTAGGATAAAGAGCAATAAGGAGCAGGGGGATACCTCAGCGGAAAAGGAGGAACCGGGATGTCAATTCGCGTGAAAGTAATTCTTGTAATCATCTCCATTGTCGCCGTTATGACGGCGGCCAACTTCGGTATGGGCATCTTTTTCACCGACCGCATGATCGATACGGTGGGAAGCGACATGGTGGTCGTCGCCAATACCGCGGACAAACTCATTACGAGCGAGATCAATCTGCTCAAAGCGGACGCGGCCGGGGTCGCGCTGCGGCTCGAGGGCACGGCGCCGGGAAACATGGAGCAGAGGTTGAAGGAACAAGCGGACGCCTACGATTATATATTGGCAATCACAGTCTTTGAGCCGTACAGAATCGCGGCCGCGTACGGAAGCACACCGGCGCCGGCAAGCTACCTCGGCGGCGAATATCTGCGAAAAGCCTTCGGCGGCGAAGCGAATATTTCGACGACACGGGCCGACCGGGACACGGGGGCGCTTGTGTTTGACGTCTGTGTGCCGATGGCGGGCGAAAAGGCGCTGGCCGTGACGGTGCCGGGAATGCTCTTCAGCGATCTGCTCCGCGACATCACCGTATGGGAAACGGGCAGCGTATTTGTCCTTGACGCGCAGGGAAAGATTATCGCAAATGTTCACGATAATATGGTTTTGGAGCAGCAAAATCTCATAGAGGTGGCGAAAGCGACGACGCAAGCGGAGGAAAATACCGCTTTCTTCGAGAATATGATCCGCGGCGGCCGCGGCGTCGGCCGGTACACCTATTTCGGCGAGAAGCGCCTGTGCGCCTATACGCCGATCACGGGCTCGAAAGTCGGCTGGACGCTCGGCGTGGCGGCGCCCCTCTCGGAGAGCTCCGCGATGCAGGTACAAAAAGGCCTGCTCCTCGCCGCGGGTTTGTTTCTGCTGTTCGGCGCCGTCGCGGCGCTCCTCGCTTCCCGCAGCATCGCAAAGCCGTTCCAAAAGATCAAGGAGCAAAACATTCATTTGGAGGAACTCAACGAGATCGCGAAAGACGCGTCCGAAGCGAAAAATCATTTTCTGGCCAATATGAGCCATGAAATGCGCACGCCCCTGAACGCGGTCGTCGGCCTTTCGGAGCTCATGCTCGGAGGCGAGGAAGTGCGCGGGGAAGCGGCCGAGAATATGGAGAAGGTCTACAACGCCGGCGTGACGCTGCTCGGCATCGTGAACGACATCCTCGACCTCTCCAAGATCGAGTCCGGCAAGTTTGAACTGGTGCCGGTCGAATACGATGTGCCGAGCCTGATCAACGATACCATTACACTCAACATCATGCGTATCGCGGACAAGCCGATTCAGTTCAATTTGCTGATTGACGAAACGCTTCCGAGCAAGCTATACGGGGATGAACTCCGTATCAAACAGATTTGCAATAATCTTTTGAGCAACGCCTTCAAATACACGGAAGCGGGCCGCGTGGACCTTGCTGTCGCTTGCGAGCGGGACGGCGGCGCGATGTGGCTCGTCATTACCGTAACGGACACAGGGATCGGAATCCGGCCGGATGATTTGAAAAAACTGTTCTCCGACTACCACCAGGTAGATACGCGCTTCAACCGCAAAATCGAAGGCACAGGCCTGGGCCTTTCCATTACAAAGAGAATGGCGGAGATGATGGATGGGGAAATCAAGGTAGAGAGCGTCTACGGAACGGGGAGCCTTTTCCGCGTCCGCGTGCGGCAGAAGTTCGTGACAGATGTCGCCATCGGAGCGGAAGTCGCCGAAAATCTGCGGCATTTTCATTATTCCGACAGCAAACGCAGCACAAACGCCAAGCTGACGCGTATCCGTATCCCCTACGCGCGCGTCCTCGTCGTGGATGATGTGCAGACGAACCTCGATGTGGCAAAGGGCATGCTGAAACCCTACGACATCCGCGTAGACTGTGTGCTGAGCGGCGGTCAGGCGATCGACAGAATCCGGGAGGGCCGGCCCGCCTACAGCGCAATCTTCATGGACCACATGATGCCGGAACTCGACGGCGTCGAAACCACGCGAATCATCCGCGAAGAGATCGGAACGGATTACGCAAAAAATATCCCGATCATCGCGCTCACGGCGAACGCCATCCTCGGCAACGAGAAAATGTTTCTGGAAAACGGCTTCCAGGCCTTTCTCTCGAAACCGATCGACATCATGTGCCTTGACGCGGTGATCCGCAAGTGGATCCGCAACAAAGAACTCGAAAAGGAAATCGGCGAGCCGTTTCCGGCCGGGCAGGGCGGCGCAAAAGCCCCCGGCCCCTTTGACGGATACAGCGTTGACGGCGTCGATCTCCCGAAGGCTTTGGCCCGTTTCGGCGGGGATACGGAAGCGCTGCGGGAGGTGCTGCGCTCCTACGCGGTGAATACGCCGCCGCTGCTCGCGGAAATGCGGGTGCGGGATATGCCAAAAGCGGGGCTTGCGGACTACGCGGTCAGGGCGCACGGGATCAAAGGCAGCAGCCGCGGCATCTGCGCCGAGCGGGTAGGCGCCTTGGCCGAAGCGCTCGAACACGCGGCGAAAGCCGGCGAGCTCGGATTTGTTTCGGACAACAACGATGCGTTCATCCTTTCGGCCGGGAAGCTGATCGAGGATCTGCTGCTCCTGCTTGAAAAATCGGACAAGGCGCACCCGAAACCAAAGCGGGACATCCCGGACGCGGCCTTGCTCGGGAAGCTTCGCGCGAGCTGCGCGGACTACGATATGGACGGCATCGACGAAGCGATGAAAGAATTGGAGCGTTTTGACTACGCGGCGCAAACAGATCTGATCCGGTGGCTGCGGGCGCGGATCGACGAAATGGATTTTCAGGAAATCTTTGACAGATTGCCCGCGTCCGCATAACGCCGCGCAGGCACAAGAGATAACGAAGAGCTTTGAAAGGAGAAACAGAAATGGAAATCAGAAGGCGGAAAATCATATTGGTGGACGACAACATGGCCACGCTGACAATGGGGAAGAATATGCTCAAAACATTCTACGAGGTATATCCGGCGCCGTCTGCCGCGAAGATGTTCGCGTTACTTGAGAACGTTCAGCCGGACTTGATCCTGCTTGACATCGAAATGCCCGAAATGGACGGCTACGAAACAATCAGACTGCTCAAAGACGACGCAAAATTTCTTGATACCCCTGTGATTTTCCTCACCGCGAAAAGCGACGAGGGAAGCGAACTCGAAGGTCTGAACCTCGGCGCGGTCGACTACATGTCCAAACCGTTTTCCGCGCCCTTGCTGCTCAAACGCATTGAAACGCATCTCCTTTTCGCGTCGCAGAAAAAGGAATTGCGGAAAACGAACGCCAATCTGTCGGAAACCGTTTTCATAAAAACGCGGCAGGTTTTCGACCTCGAGAATTCGGTCCTCAATACCGTTGCGGAGCTTGTGGAATTCCGCGACAGTGTAACGGGCGGCCATGTTTCGCGGACACAAAAATATCTGCAATTCCTTATCGAGAAGCTCATCGAGGAGAATATCTATCAGGATGAGGTATCAACATGGGATTTGAACTTTTTGCTCCCCTCGGCCCAACTTCACGATGTAGGCAAGATCGCGATCAGCGACGCGATCCTGAACAAGCCGGGCAAGCTGACAGAGGAGGAGTTTGAAACGATGAAATCGCATGTCGTTATCGGCGTGGATGTAATCGAAAGGATCGAACAGAATACCTCCGGGCATGAATTTTTGCGGCACGCAAAGGTGATCGCCGGTACGCACCACGAAAAGTGGAACGGCGGCGGGTATCCGCTCGGCCTGAGCGGGAGAAACATCCCGCTCGAGGGGCGCCTGATGGCCATCGCGGATGTATACGACGCGCTCATCTCAAGAAGGCCGTACAAAAAACCCTTCACCACAAGAGAATCCGAGCGAATCATCGAAGAAGGCCGCGGAACGCATTTCGACCCCGTCCTCGTCGATATCTTCCGCATGGTATCCGGCAAATTCGCAGAAATCGTCGAAGAATACATGGACGAGGAAACAGGCGGGTTCAAAGAAGAACCCCTCGAAGAAAGACGCATCGCCGTGTGAAAAGGAGAGCGGCTGCCCCCCGCCGCTCCCCATTTGGGTTTCAAATTATCCTTGCGGATGGAGTCGTTCTTTCAACGCTTCCTGCAATACCGCCGAGAAATTCACCCCGGCCGCCTCCGCCTCAACATTGAGCCATGACGGGAGCGAAAGGTTCTTCTTGACGATTCTCGTTTCCGTCTTTCTGCGATACGCATTAAAGTCAACCGTGACCAGTGTCTTTATCTCTCCCTTTTCCACCTTTACGGAGTCAATGTTGGATGGCGCCGGCATAGGTTCTTTAGCATCTTGGATGCAAAGCCCCGTCGCCTCAATCGCGTCCTGCGCCATTTCGATAGCGTCGGCCAGATCGTTGCCCTGTGTTCCTATATCGAAGTCGGGGACATACACGATATACGCTTTCTGCTTGCCCTTTTTGAGGACAATGGGATAGACCTGTTTACTCATATCTTCACCTCCCTCGGGGGCTATATCAGCCCCCGTCTTTTAATAACATCTTTGAT
>JAITNA010000122.1 GCA_031290715.1 Eubacteriales Family XIII. Incertae Sedis bacterium
TGCTCGAACTCAGTGCTTACAACAAGAAATTCGCGCCGAACGCGACCGTGATCGCGAAGCTGGAATACTTCAACCCGGCCGGCAGCGTCAAAGACAGGATCGCGAAGGCGATGATTGAAGACGCGGAAGCGGCGGGCAAGCTGACAAAGGATTCCGTGATTATTGAGCCGACCAGCGGCAACACCGGCATTGGGCTGGCCTCCGTCGCGACGGCGCGCGGTTACCGCATCATACTCACCATGCCGGAGACGATGAGCGTCGAGCGCCGCAAGCTGCTGAAGGGCTATGGCGCGGAGCTCGTGCTGACGGAAGGCGCGAAGGGCATGAAGGGCGCGATCGCGAAGGCGGAGGAACTCGCGGGGGAGATCGCGAACAGCTTCATCCCCGGACAGTTCGTCAATCCGGCGAACCCGAAAGTCCACCGGGAGACGACCGGCCCGGAAATCTGGGACGACACCGACGGCAAAGTGGATATTTTCGTGTCGGGCGTCGGCACCGGCGGCACACTGACCGGCGCGGGCGAGTTCCTGAAGTCCAAGAACCCGAACCTCAAGGCTATCGCCATAGAGCCGCAGGATTCCCCGGTGCTCTCGGAAGGCCGCTCCGGCCCGCACAAGATCCAGGGCATCGGCGCGGGCTTTGTCCCGGACACATTGAACACGGAAATCTACGACGAGGTGATCACGGTCTCCAATGACGACGCGTTCGCGACCGGCAAGGCGATCGCCAAATTGGAAGGCTTGCTGGTGGGCATCTCCTCCGGCGCCGCGCTCTGGGCCGCGACACAGCTCGCGAACCGCCCCGAAAACGCGGGCAAGTCGATCGTCGTCATCTTGCCGGACACCGGCGAGCGCTATCTCTCCACGCCTCTTTTTGAGGAATAACACTTCATCCTCTCTCTATACTTTCTTCAAGAACAAACGCCCCGTTTTCGGGGCGTTTGTTCAAATTTGTGAATTTCTCCGCGATTATAGCCCCATCATGAAGGATTGCTCGGCGCGCTGTCCGACAGCGTGATCATGCAGATCCTGCACGCTGATGGCGGACAAAGTTTGTTTCAGGGCGAGATCCACGGGATCGTAAATCCTTTCGCGCAGCGCCATTTCAATGCCGGGGTCGCTTTCACCCACAGTGTTCTCTGTTTGCTCCGAAAGCCCGGTTTCCAAAGCTGAGAGGACTTCCCACACGGTGATGCCTATGGGCGCGCGCGCAAACTGATAACCGCCTTTGGGGCCTTTTGTCGATGTGAGCAGGCCGACTTTCTTCAGTTGCGCGAACACCTGCTCAAGATAGATTTTCGACACGCCGAGCTCTTCCGAAATGCTGCCGACAGTCACATTGGTTTCACTCGCCTGCTTGTCCGCGATCACAATGACCGCCGCCAGCGCGTAGCGCCCTTTTACCGATATTCGCATCTGTGTTCCCCTCCCGTGTTTGGCCAGCGCCGCATTTTTTGCCTGTGAACCATCGCAAGATTTCTCAAGGTTCCTTGCCCGCAACGCCACTTGCTGTAGTTAGTCAACGCTTGAAAATAACCTTTACATTTGGCTTGTCTTTTTTCCATCATGCCGCGTTGCCAGAACCCGTTGATACCGCCAGTATCAACGGAACCTGCCGCCTTGCCTGATGAAAAAAATCCTGTGTCAAATTTGTAAAGTTTATTTCCAATCACTTCCTTAGCATATAACATATATAAAGTATATACTATTTTTTGCGATGCCACAAACACCAAACCCCTTTTTTCACAACCCCCTACTCCTTTTACTCTTTTTTACCTTTTCACATCCTTTTTCACATACCTTTCACATCTCTTTTTTCAGGATGACCCGATGCGAAAAATGTGGTACAATTGCATTGGAGTTGGTTCCGTGCCTCCTTCCGTGAAAGACAAGCGGATATACACGCAGATGACGCGTCATCGCGGTGTTTCCGGGGATGTAAAGGTCTCGACGGGGGTGATGATGCGGGATAAGCGAGCCGTAGTCGCCGAGTCTACGTTAAAAGCGGCAAAAAACGTTTTATTAAACGGCAAAGAAAAAACCAATTTCGCATTTGCGGCTTAGTTCCGCCCGCGACGTCGGCTCGGGTTCACCTGCAGACCCGAAACCCGGCGCCAATATGCAGGAAAACCTTGTGTGATTTCTCGGTAGCATAGGGGACCCACGAGATAGCTGACTCCGCGCCGCGCCTGTGATGCGCGGAAGAGGCGAATCAAATTATCGCAGGATGCGCTCGGAGAAAGTCCCAGCGGACGCACTTTCGGACGTGGGTTCAATTCCCACCATCTCCACCAAAAACCATCTATTGATACAAGGAATTGTAGCAGCAGGTGGTTTTTTTGCGTGGAATGGGGACCAATTATCGTACAGGGTAGACGGGAATTCAGCGATTACACGGCTTTGTGCCTGTCTGCACCGTTTGTCTGGCGCAATCAGTCGATCCGCACAGCGCACTGCAGCAGATACTGGTCATGGTCCTTCACGCTGAGTTCGTCAAGCAGGAAAATATGGTACACCTGCCCGGAAGGCGTCAGCTCGTTGTCCTGGATATATTTTGTCAACCGCTCCGGCAATGTGCCGGTTCTCCCATAGTAGCCGCGTGAATAGGCAACGATGTACTTGCCGGCTTCCTTCTTGTTTGTCCCCGTCGGGTCGACGGAAAAGAAATTGCGCGGTTCTCCCGACCTTCGGCAGAACGCTTCGAAATCCGTGAACACGCCGCCTACCGGAAAACGTAGATCGATCCCATATTGCGCCGCCTCCGAGCAGAATTTCAAAAAACCGTCGTAAAAATACGGGGAAGTGCCAAAATCGTTGGACGGCCCGATGATGATGGGCAGTTCCTCCATGTAACGAATCTCAATGGTGTCCTCATCGGCCGTGAGCCCGACATGAATCATCTGCCGCAGCGTGCGGATGACATTGTATGATTTCTCAACCCGCGCAAGATCCGCCTCCAATTCACGTTCTTTGTCGGAAAGAATGTCGAGCACCCGCTCCGGAGTGCGGTTGCGTTGGATTTCGGAGATGATTCGAATTGGCATATCCAGATCATGCAGCAAATTGATTGAGTTGATCGTGATGATTTGTTGCGGAGAATAATAACGATAACTATTTTCGCCTCTTTTTGCCGGCGAAAATAGCCCTAGCTCGTCATAATACCGAAGTGTTGACTGCTTAATGCCAGTTAACTTTGCAAAATCTTTAATCGAAAGCAAATCATT
>JAITNA010000138.1 GCA_031290715.1 Eubacteriales Family XIII. Incertae Sedis bacterium
TGGACGCCGTATCCATCGGAAGCAATATGCTCATCGCCTATTTCATCGAAAAAGGCGTCAAAACCCCCGACAAAATCAAATTAGGCTGGGGCCGCGGGCAGATTTAGCCACTGTCGGCCAAGTTCATTGCGATATATCAAATGTGAGGGATCTTTTGTGCGAATCCTGACTCTATTCCGCCTTTAACAGGCAAAAAGGCGTAATAGAGTCAGGATTCGTCAAAAAACAAGGCTTTTTTATACGAATCTTGACGCTATTTCGCCTTTGACCGTCAAAAGGGCGTAATAGAGTCAAAATTCGCATATGAAAGCATTCTTTCAGGGAATTTGGATGTCAATCTAAGGAATTTATCTCGGGGTCGCTGTCCCACCGGGGGAATTTGCGCCCAAAATTTCTGCGCTCTGGAATTCCTATGTCTTTCAATCGGGAAATCATTTTGCCTGATTGAATATCAGCCCATGTAAAACGCAATACCTTGTGTCCGGCTTCCGTAATGCGGTCCTCCCGTTTCTTTTCGCTAAAAATTGCTTCTTTGTCAGTATATTTGATCTTGCCGTCAAGTTCCGCAACGATTGAGCGTCTGTTTGAGCGCTTGTCTATCTGCCATCGCATATCTACCCGCCCAAGAAAGCGATCCGCATCGGACAGCGTTACTTGCTGTTCGGGCATTACCAATCCCGCTTGGTATATTGTCAGCCACGCAAGGGTTTCCATTGGGGATTCACATTTTGCGTTTGCAAATGGCAGCAGCAAGCTCAATTTTTTGTTTCCCGGTATGCCGGAATTCTTGCAAAGGCTTTTCGCAAGCGCCGCCGCAGAAAAATGCCCGGCAGCAATACAGTGGTTGAGCGCCGTCAATGCCGCCTTGGCATCAAGGCTCGAAGCCAAATCAACGACGACACGCTCCGGCTTGGCGACTCTTGCCCCGCCGATCAAATCAAAATCCAAATAGGCTGTTGAAAAGTGCCACCGAATCAAATTTTTTCCTAAATGCCGCTTTGCGGTTGAATAACAATGGGGACGATAGGAAATGCGAGGCGGCACCGGGATATCTCTCATCACGGCGCCGCTGATATTTGAAAATACCGGGCAATTGCCTTTCATCTTTCTTGAATAATATTCAATCACCGCCCGGTGTCTTTCGGTCGGCATCAAGCGCCGCCACTCCGCGCGGACAGCATACAGGTTTGCGCTGAGGCTTTCATAGACCGCAGTGTTGATATCATCAGGATTGAGCGTATAAATAATTATATACATATTAAAACATAAATGTATAATAATGTAAATACCGTATTTTCTCGTTTTGAGTTTGAGAGGGCGTAAAGTTTTGGGCGCAATTTGAACACAGCGCGGTTCTGTGAGATAATTCATGTTGGCGGAGAAAATAGCAAGTTGTCGCGGCGGTGAAAAGGAGAGGCGGAACATTGGCATACTATCAGGAAAGTATGGAGAGGGCGTCGCGCGATGAGATGACAGCCCTTCAGTCGGAAAGATTGGTCAATCAGGTAAAGCATGTTTATGAAAACGTAGCGCCCTATCGGGCCAAGATGAGGGAAAAGGGTTTGGAGCCCGGGGATATCCGGGGGCTTGAGGACCTTTACAAGCTGCCGTTCCTGACGAAAAACGACCTCAGGGACGAGTATCCGTATGGGTATCTTGCGGTACCGCTTTCGGAGTGTGTGCGCATTCAGTCGACGAGCGGGACGACGGGCAAGCGCGTGGTCGCTTTCTATACGCAGCATGACATCGACCTTTGGGACGAATGCTGCGCGCGGTCCATCGTGGCGGTCGGCGGCACGAATGAGGACGTTGTGCATGTCAGCTACGGGTACGGGCTGTTCACGGGCGGCCCCGGGCTCAACGGCGGTTCGCACAAGGTCGGCTCCCTGACCCTGCCGATGTCGTCGGGCAATACGGAGCGGCAGATTCAGTTCATGACGGATTTGGGTTCGACCATCCTGTGCTGTACGCCGTCCTACGCGGCTTTCCTTGCGGAAGCGATCCACGACGCGGGGCTCATCGATCAAATCAGCCTGAAAGCCGGCATCTTCGGCGCCGAAGCATGGAGCGAGGAAATGCGGCGGGAGATCGAAAAAAATATGCGCATTAAGGCGTATGACATCTATGGGCTTACGGAAACGTCGGGTCCGGGCGTGTCGTTTGAATGCGCCGAACAAACGGGGATGCATGTCAATGAGGATCATTTTTTCCCCGAGATTATCGATCCCGATACGCTCGAAGTACTGCCGGAGGGCAGCAAGGGCGAGCTTGTGTTCACGAGCCTGACCAAGCAGGCGTTCCCGCTGCTGCGGTACCGGACGCGCGACGTCTGCGTGCTGACGCGGAAGGAATGTTCCTGCGGCAGGACGCTCATCAAGATGGCGAAGCCGATGGGCCGGACGGACGATATGCTCATCATCCGCGGCGTCAACGTATTCCCGTCGCAGATCGAAACGGTGCTGCTCAATCAGGGCTACCCGGCGAATTATCTCATCATCCTCGACCGCGTCAGCCATACGGACAGCTTCGAGGTGCAGGTGGAAATGACCGAGGAGATGTTTTCCGACGAAGTCCGTTTCATCGAAAAGAAAGAGGCCGAACTTTTGGCGTCGCTGCGCGCCATGCTCGGCATTTCGCCGAAGGTCACGCTTGTCGCGCCGCGGTCGATCGCGCGCAGCGAGGGCAAGGCTGTCCGTGTCGTTGACAAAAGGAAGATATAGGGAAAATTCAGAAGGAGGAAAGCCATGCTCATCGATCAAATATCCATCTTTGCGGAAAACAAACCCGGCACATTGGCGGAGATTACCGCCATGCTCGCGGAAGCGAGTATCGACATCGAAGCGTTCACCATTGCGGACACCTCCGAGTTCGGGATCCTGCGGCTCATCGTCGACGCGCCGAAAAAGGCCTTGGCCGTTTTGAAATTGGGCGGTTGGGTCGCGACCCTCACGCCCGTGATTGCGGTCAAAATGGACGACCAACCCGGCAGTTTGTCGAAAATATTGAAGATGTTCGCGGAAGCGGGCGTTTCCATCGAATACCTCTACGCCTTCGTTGCGCGGGAAGCGGGATACGCCTATGTGATTTTCCGCGTGGAGGACGCGCCGAAAGCGGTCGCCATCTTGGAAGCGTCGGGCGTCGTCACGGCGGCTTCCCTCGCATAGGACCATATAATAATAATCGTAACAAAGCGGAGGAATGCGGGAGGATTCATGTGAAAAAATTGCGGGCGCTGATCAGCGTATCGGACAAAACAGGCGTTGTTGAATTCGCCGAAAATCTGACGAAAATGGGCGCGGAGATCATTTCGACGGGCGGCACTTTCCGTACACTGCGGGAAGCGGGCGTACCCGCCTTATCCATCTCAGATGTGACGGGATTCCCCGAATGTTTGGACGGCCGCGTCAAGACGCTTCACCCCGCCGTTCACGGCGGCATCCTCGCGATGCGCGGCAAGGAGGAGCACATGGCGCAGCTTGCAAAGCTCGGTATCGAAATGATCGACATCGTCGCCATCAATCTTTATCCGTTCAAAGAAACCATTCTGCGGGAGGGCGTCACGCTCCCGGACGCGATCGAAAACATCGACATCGGCGGCCCGGCGATGCTGCGGTCGGCCGCGAAAAACCATAAGGATGTAATCGTGATCTGCGACCCGAAAGACTATGGGCCGGTATTGGCCGATCTCGCTTCGGAAGAGGGCGCCGGCTATGAAGCCCGCTACCGTTTGGCGATCAAGGTATTCGAGCACACCGCCGCCTACGACGCGATGATCGCCGACTATCTCCGCGCGGAGAAGGGCATCCCCCTGCCCGACAATCCTACCTTCACATACGAAAAGATTCAAACGCTGCGCTACGGCGAAAACCCTCATCAACACGCATCTTATTATCGGGAAATCCGTCCGTGGACGGGCGCTTTGGTGAACGCAAAACAGCTGCACGGCAAGGAGCTTTCCTTTAATAATATCAACGATACGAACGGCGCGCTTGCGTGTTTGCGGGAGTTCGCGGAGCCGACGGTGGTCGCCGTCAAGCACGCCAATCCCTGCGGCGCCGGCAGCGCGGACACGATTTGCGGCGCGTACCGGAAAGCCTATCAAGCGGACCCCGTTTCCATTTTCGGCGGGATTGTCGCGGCCAATCGGCCGATCGACGGGGACAGCGCCGCGGAAATCGCGAAGATTTTTGCGGAGATTGTCATCGCGCCGGGGTTCACGGACGAGGGGCTTTCTGTGCTGACGCGGAAGCAAAACCTCCGGCTGCTCGCGCTTCCGGACATTGCGAAACAGCCGCCGGCCGGCGGCATCGACATCAAGAAAGCGGACGGGGGCCTTCTGATTCAGGACGCCGACAGCGAGCTTTTTGACGCGGCCGCGTGGAAAATTGTCACGAAGAAACAGCCGACGCCCGAGGAGATCGAGGATTTGAAGTTTGGGATGAAGGTCGTCAAACACGTCAAATCAAACGCCATCGTCCTTGCGCGCGGCGGTATGACGCTCGGCGTCGGGCCGGGCCAGACGAACCGGATCGGCGCGGCGCGTATCGCGATCGCGGGGCCGGAACTCGAAGGCGGCGCGCGCGACCTCTCGGGCGCGGTGATGGCGTCGGACGCTTTCTTCCCCTTCCCCGATTGCGCGGAAGCGGCGGCGGCAGCCGGGATCACCGCCATCATTCAGCCGGGCGGCTCCGTCAAGGACGAGGAATCGATCCGCGTCTGCGACGAGATGGGAATCGCGATGGTATTCACGGGCGTACGGCATTTCAAACACTAAGGCGGGCAGGATATGCAGGATATGAAAGTATTGATTGTAGGCGGCGGCGGCCGCGAACATGCCATTGCGTGGAAATTGGCGCAGAGCCGGCGGGTGGGCGAAATTGTCTGCGCCCCCGGCAACGCGGGCATCGAACAGATCGCCCGCTGCGTGCCCGTGGCCGCGGAGGATATCGAAGGGCTGACCGCGCTCGCGAAAGCGGAACAGCCGGGACTGACGGTGATCGGGCCGGAAACGCCGCTTGCCGAAGGGCTGACGGACGCCATCGAAGCGCTTGGGCTGAAGGTATTCGGCCCGGACAAAAGCTGCGCGCGGCTTGAAGCGAGCAAGTCTTTCACAAAAGCCTTTCTCGCGCGGCACGGCATTCCGACCGCGGGATACCGCGAGTATACGGACATCGAAAGCCTGAAAGCCGACATCGGCGTCTTTGGTTTTCCGATGGTGCTGAAAGCGGACGGCTTGGCCGCGGGCAAGGGCGTGATCATCGCGGAGGACCGCGCGGCGGCCGAGAGCGCCGCGGACGAACTCATGGGCCTGCGCACGTTCGGGGCGGCGGGCGACAAGGTGGTGGTCGAAGAGTTTCTGCGCGGGACGGAAGCTTCCATGCTCTGTTTCGTCGACGGCGGCGCCATCGTCCCCATGGAATCCGCACAGGATTACAAGAGAATATACGACGGGGACAAGGGGCCGAACACGGGCGGTATGGGCGCATATTCCCCGAGCTTGCTTTTCGACGCGGCGATGGAGCGGCGCGTGCGCGAGTGCATTTTGCTTCCGACGCTGGCGGGCTTCAAAGCGGACGGATTGGATTTCAAGGGCGTGCTTTTCATCGGCCTGATGCTCACGGACGAAGGCCCGAAAGTGATCGAGTTCAACAATCGTTTTGGGGACCCCGAAACGCAAGCCGTGCTGCCCCGCCTGAAAACCGATCTTGCGGAGATCATGCTGTCGGCGCTTGAAAACAATCTTTCGCGCACCGTGATCGAGTGGGACGGCGGCGTGAGGACGGTCTGCGTGGTCATGGCGGCGGGGGGCTATCCGGGCGCGTACCGGAAAGGTGATGTAATCACCGGTTTGCGGGATGTCCCCGCGGATATAAGGGTCTTTCACGCCGGCACGGGGAAGAATGAAAACGGAGATATCGTAACGGCGGGCGGGCGCGTGCTCGGTGTACTCGGGCAGGGCCGGACGCATGAAGAGGCGCGGGCGCGGGCGTATGAGGGCGCCGCGAGGATTTCCTTCGCGGGGGCGGTTTATCGGGAGGACATTGGGGTGGTATACTCTGGATTCCCGCATTCGCGGGAATGACAGCAGGGAGTCTGAAATGAGGATGGGTATGAAAAAGGAAACGACGATTGTCACAGGTACGCGGGGTGCGCCGGAGGTTGCGGCGGCGCTGCGCCGTGTGCTAAAGGCCTTGGGGCGCGGCGACACGGCAGAAGCGGCGCCGGCCGCGGACAGCCCGGCGCTTCCCGCGGGCGCGGGCGGCGGCTATGACGTCGGTGTTCATACGATCATAGACGCGGACGCGGAGATTGCGTACGGGACAGTGGAGGATTGCAAGAAGGCGATCTTGAGCTTGTTTGAATCGGTCAAAAGGAGCGTGGTCAACGCGGACGACCCGTTCTCGGCGGAGCTTCTCCGCGCCCGTCCGGACGGCGACGTCGTGCGCTACGGGATTTTTGATGTTGACGCCTGTGACCTGTACGCGGACAAGCTGCTGTACGACAACGACGGCGTGCGCTACGACATCGTCTACCGGCTTCGGAAAGAGGACGAAGCGCTCTATATGTCCGAACAGGGACATCAGCCTTTCACAAGCCGCATTCCCGTATTCCTCAGCCGATCCGGGCAAACCGCTGTGTATACCACCTTGGCCGCCGCCGGCGCGTGCATTCAGCTTGGCGTTGATCTAAATAGGTTAGAACCGATCCTCGGCGATGATATATTTGATGTTACGATTCAGACATGAGCTAAAATGCTGTCATTCTTGGGGACACCGCTTGCGGTGGATCCCGAGAATCCAGAGATTGGTAATGCACTGGATTCCCGGAACAAGTCCGGGAATGACAATATTTAACCAACCTCTGAATAGTTGCTTTTGATAACGGAGAATAGCGATGATGAGATTCGGAAATAAAAACAAGAAAATCCTGACCGTGATTGTCGCGGTGATTGTCGCCGCGGTCGTTTTGAGCTATGTCCTGCCGTTTGCTTTCTCGGCCTTGGGCGCGGAAGTTCCCGCGGACGGCGGGTCGCCGGCGCAGGATCAATCGCAGGACCCGCCGCAGGGGGAAACCCCGGAAGAGCCGCCGGCCCCCGAGCCGCCGCCGGCACCGTCCCTCCGGATCACGAACACCCCGCCGCCGCTGAATGTCGGGGAGGAAGCCCCCCTGTCCTATGAACTCAAGAACGCGGAAGGCGCCGCGGTCGTCTGGGCGTCCGGAAACCCGGCTGTCGTGGCGATCGACGCAAACGGGCGCGTGAAAGCGCTCGCGCCGGGCACGGCGGAGATCACAGCGGCCGCGGGGGAGGTAAGGGACTCTATTTTGGTCAAAGTCAACGATTTGGCCGTTGAAAAAGCGACCATCGCGGTCAGCGAGCTGAGCGCAGAAAGGGGGCAGAGCGAATACACGGTCAAGGTGGGCGAAATCTATCATCTTTCCGTGCAAATCGAACCGGAGGGCGCGAAAGTGGGCCGTGTGACCTGGACGCTCGGCAATCCCGACGCCGCGTCCCTCAGCAAATCGGAAGAGTTCATCGCGACCGCGGTAGGCAGCGCCGATGTGACGGTGACCGTCGACGGCTGTACGGATACCATCACGTTCATCATCGAGGAAAACGGCATCCCTATTGCGACCATTATCCGATATATCATCGCGGGGGTCATCATCATCGCCGTAATCATCACGGTAATTTTGCTGATTATGCACGCGGGCACGCGGCGGAAAGAAGCCGCGAAGAAGCGGGCCGCCGCGAAAAAGCGCCGGGAAGCGGAAACCTCTATGCGGCGGAACGATACCATCCGGGAGGCGCGGGAGCGGCCGGCGCAGGGCCGAAAGACGAAGATTTACGGGGCCGGCGTCGGCGCGAACGGAGAGGGCTCGAAAGCGCCCGGCGGCGAAGAGGAACCGGAGCGGCCGTTTTCACTTGACGATATTGAGTAACCGAGGGTATGGAGCTGACGACATTCATTATCATATTGCTCTTTGCGATTGTGCTTTCCAATCTGCTCGACAGCGCTTTCCCGAAATTGCCGCTGCCCATCATCCAGATTGCCTGCGGCATCGCGATTGCCATTTCGCCGATCGACGTAAAGCTCACGCTCAATCCGGAGATATTCATGGGCCTGCTCATCGCGCCGCTGCTTTTCCGCGAAGCGGAGGAAGCGGATATTTTCGCGCTTTGGAAGGTGCGCAAAACCGTGATATTTTTGGTGTTCGGCCTTGTATTCGCCACGGTCGTCATCATGGGCTTTGCCGTACACAAGCTTGTGCCTGTGATCCCGCTCGCGGCTTGCTTTTGCCTTGGCGCCATCCTCGGGCCGACTGACGCGATTGCCGTATCCACGATTTCAAACCGTATTGAAATTGACGACCGGATCATGACCATCCTCAAGGGGGAATTTCTGATTAACGACGCTTCGGGCGTGATTTCATTCAATTTCGCGGCGCTTGCGCTTGTGACTGGCGCGTTTTCCCTGCTTCACGCCGGCCTTGAATTCATCCTGCTGTGCCTGGGCGGCTTGGTGCTCGGGCTCATTCTCGGGATGGTCAAGGACGTCGGCATGCGCGTCCTCAAGCGGGCGTCGATCCGAAGCACGGCCGCGTTCATGATTATTGAAATCCTCACCCCGTTCATTTGCTTCTTCCTCGCGGAAGCGATCGGCCTGTCCGGGATCATCGCCGCCGTGACCGCCGGGAGCAGACAGGCGTTCCGGATCACGAAAATAGAAGTCTTTGAAGCGGAATTTGCGATATTCAAAAAGTCCATGTGGGAGATGCTCACGGTCACGGTCAACTCCTTCATCTTCATCCTGCTCGGCCTGCAGCTGCCCTCGATTGTGAAAAGCGTCGCGGACAGCCCTCATTATTCGGTGGGTTTTGCGCTGCAAATCGGTCTGTTCGCGACGGGCGTCCTTTTCGCGGTGCGTTTTGTCGGCGTCATCGCGGCGCAGCGGAATACGGGGGAGCGTTGGCAGGACTATCTTCGGGGCTGTTTGATCCTGACGCTTTCGGGCGTCAAGGGGACCGTCAGCCTTGCGACCGCTTTTGCGCTGCCGCTGACCGTGGCCGGCGGGAAGGCTTTTGCACAGCGCGATATCCTGCTCCTCATCACCGCGTGCGCCATTATTTACTCCCTCGTAATTGCGACGGGGCTCCTTCCGCTTATCGCCAAAGCGAAGAGCCCCGAAAAGAAGAATCAAAACCATATCCTGGTGCTGCGTGACGTGATTGCCGAAATCGAGATGACGGGCGGCGCTTGTGTCAACGCGGTCGTCTTGCACCTGAAACAGCGGGTGCGGGCGCTGGAGATGGAGGATTTCGGCAGCAAGGAGAAGAAGCGCTACAAGGAGTTGGGCGACGAGTTTCTTCGGACAGAGCTTGAATGCCTTGACGAGAAGAAGCTGTCCGGCGAGGTCACGGGCGAGGAATATCTCGTATATTTCAAAATCCTTTCGCTCATGGCCGGTGTGCAGGAGTCGTCGATATTTGACCGATACAAAAGCCGTCTGCTTTTGCTTCTCCGGAAACAAAACGCGAAGGAGCGCGAGATTTCCCGCGACGCGGAGGGGAAGGTCGGGGTTCGCCGGATTCAGGAAATCTTTTGGGAAGATACGGGGGAAATCCTGGCGATTCTGAACGAAAAATACGGGGAAAAGGATGAAGCGATCCTTTCCCAAATCCTCGAGGAGCGCGTGGACAGCGCAAGCGCCGTCATGAGCCGCGCTTTCGGAGAGAGCCTCGGGCAGCAGCTTCACGAGGAATACGACCGCGAGCTGCAGCGCAGTTTTGATATGGAACGAATCATCCTGAAAACTTACGTGTCGGGCGGGCGGATCACCGAAGAGGAAGCAGACAAAATCCGTATCGAAATCAATATGCTCGAAAGCTTCGCGATCGAGGATGTCCACAACGACGTCGCGAAGAAGCTGATCGTCAACCGCGTCAATCGAAACCGAACCCGGATGCGCAAAAAATTGGGTAAAGACGTCGAAGCGGATTTCAAGAAGATAGAGTGAGCGAAATCCGATGGGCTACTTTTGCTCTTTGAGCAGATCCCGGATTTCCGCGAGCAAATCCGTTTCGGTCGGGGCGGGGGGCGCGGGTTCTTCCGAGGGGGACCGCCGCAGCCTGTTGAAAAATTTCACCATCAAAAAGACCACGAAAGCGATGAGGACGAAGTTGATCACGGCTTGGATGAACGCGCCGTAGGCGAGTACGTCCGTATCGTGCGGCCCGAACTTGTAGGTGAGTGCGGAAAGGCTTTTGCTGGCGGTGAGCAAGCCGATGATCGGCATGATGATACTGTTGACGAGCGAGTTGATGATCGCGCTGAAGGCCGCGCCGATCACGACGCCGACCGCCATATCCATCACATTGCCGCGCAGGGCAAATGTTTTGAACTCGTTCAGAAATCCTTTCGCGCGCGCGATCTCCGCTTCCCCAAAGGATTTGTTTTTTGCGCTTTCCTGTTTGCAGTCTGTGGCCATGATTTGCACTCCCTTGTTAAATGTTTCACAAAGCGATATGTGGTATAATGTGTTAAATAATCATACCGCATTATGGGCGCGTAGGCAATGCGCAGGCAATGAGCAGGGAACGGGGACTGTGGAACACAATATAGAGATTGCAAAATTAGAGCGGAAAATCAGGCTGCTTGAGGGCGTGATCGAGCGCAACAAAATCACGGAGGTTACGAAAAAAAACATCCATGAACTCCGGACGGTGGAGCAGCAGCGGCTTCACCGTTATATGAATCTGCTTTTGGACAATACGCCCAATGTCATTTTGATGTTTGACGTGGACAGGAAGCTTCAGTTTTGTACGGATATATTTTTGAAGAAGATACACCTGCCTTCGTTTGACCTCATCCGGAATCTGGGATTCAAGGAGGTCTTTGCGCTGTTTGCCGACGCTGATTTTGTGGGGCGCATCGAGCGGAATTTTTCCCGCGTGATGAATGACAAAGCGTCTGTTCTGATGGAAGAATCGGCGGATTTCGAGGGGGCGGGGACGCCGCGTTCCTATCAGATCAGCATTTCCCCGATGGCGGACATCGAGGGCGTCGCGGAGGGCGCGATCGTAATCTTCCATGATGTGACGGAAGAGAAAGTCATGCGCGAGTCGGCGCTGAAAGCGAGCTCCGCAAAATCGGATTTCCTTGCCAATATGAGCCATGAAATGCGCACGCCGATGAACGCCATCATCGGGATGACGAGCATTGCGGCGGGTACGGGCGACGTGGAGCGCAAGGACTACTGCCTTGGCAAGATTTCCGACGCCGCCACGCACCTGCTCGGCATTATCAATGACGTACTCGATATGTCCAAGATCGAAGCGAACAAGCTTGAGCTTTCTTATCATGATTTCAATTTTGAAAAAATGATGATGAAGATTTCGACGGTATTGGCTTTCACGATGAGCGAAAAGAATATCGATTTCACCGTCAAAATCGACCCGGCCATCCCCGCGTTCATCCATTCGGACGAGCAGCGGCTTTCGCAGGTCATTACGAATTTCCTGTCGAACGCGGCAAAGTTCACGCCGGAGGGCGGCGCCGTCCGCCTTGCCGCGAACCGTGTGGGGTCGGACGACGAAAACGCTTTGAACTATATCCGCATTTCCGTCAACGATACAGGCATCGGGATTTCCGACGAGCAGATGGAAAAACTGTTCACTTCTTTTGAACAGGGCGACAACAGCATTTCGCGGAAATACGGCGGTACAGGGCTCGGCCTTGCCATCTCCAAGCGCATTGTGGAACTGATGAGCGGAACGCTGTCACTTGACTCCGCGGTCGGTCAAGGGTCCACCTTTTCATTCATTATTCCCGTCAAAAGGGGCGCGGACCTCGCGCAAACGACCTTACCGAAGGGTGTTGGCTGGAACAATCTAAGCGTCCTGGCGGTCGACGATTCCGAAGAGACAAGGGAATATTTCCAAGCGACGGCCGAGGCACTCGGTTTCCGCTGCGACACCGCGCGGGACGGCTTCGAGGCGATCGAAATGCTGAACGAGCCGGGCGCGCACTACGACGTCATTTTTGCCGACTGGAAGATGCCGGGGATGAACGGAATCGAACTCACGAAAAGAATCAAGGGGGCGGCCGCGGGGCCTGTGGTCGTGATCATGATTTCTTCCACGGAATGGTCGGAGATTGCGGACGACGCGAAGAAAGCCGGCGTGGACGGATTCATCCCGAAGCCGCTTTTCACCTCTCAATTGACGGATTGCATCAACAATTGCCTCAACTTGGGCGGCGCTGCCGCCGAGGACGTCGAGGAAACGGCGAACAAATCGGAGCTCGCGGGCGTGCGCATTCTGCTTGCCGAGGATGTTGACATCAACCGCGAGATCGTACACGGGCTGCTTGAGGATACGGGCGTGATCATCACGGAAGCCGAAAACGGCGTGGAAGCGGTTGAGAAGTTCAAGGCGAACCCGGACGGCTACGATTTGATTTTCATGGATATTCATATGCCGATCAAGGACGGCTACGCGGCGACGCGGGAGATTCGCGCGATGGAATTCCCCAAAGCAAAGACCATCCCCATCATCGCGATGACCGCCAATGTGTTCAGGAAGGACATCGACAAATGTCTGGCCGCGGGCATGAACGACCACGTCGGGAAACCGATCGACATCGAGCAGCTGTA
>JAITNA010000240.1 GCA_031290715.1 Eubacteriales Family XIII. Incertae Sedis bacterium
GATTCGGAGAGGAGCGGATGCCGGTCGATACGCATGTTTTCCGTGTCGCCAACCGCATTGGGCTCTGCCATGAAAATACGCCCGAAAAAACGGAAACGGCGCTCGTGAAGTGTATCCCGAAAGGAAAGCTCTCCGATTCCCACCATTATATGATCTGGCATGGGCGAAGGGTTTGTCACGCGCGCAAACCCGAATGCGACGCCTGCGTTTTGAATGATCTATGCTTGTACGTCCGGTAATAGTTACCCGATAATAATCAGTTTGTTAAAATCTGGTTTTCCAGAACGGAAACATCGACTTTATCGAAAATTCGGAAAACGGTCATTTCATTTTCAGGCGACAGCTTTTTCCCGATAGCGAGCGCCGCCTTGAATTGACGTCCATCTGCTGTACGCAAAACACCTGAAAACTCATTCAAGTTTTCGCATATACCCGAAACAGCTTTCATGTTTTCTGTCTGTATTGAATTTTGAACGCGCATTCGAAGCATTAAGTGTCCTCCGCGATTGCCTTTTCTAAATTTATTCTATCCCTGTTCAGCAAACGAATCAATATTTTTTTCTCGTACCTTGTGACACCATAGGCGTTGATATGGGCGAGGACTTTCTCTTTTGCCTGTATTTCATAGCCCAATCTTTCCACATTTGACATCGCGGTGGTACCTTTAATCCCATAATTTTGGATTTGGCCAAGATGTATCAATTCTTCAAAAAATCCGGAGGCTGAAATTCCGGTATGCATCACTATCGTTGGCAAGGCGTCAACCTCGGGATCGCCGGGCATTGTAATGCCTTCACAGCCGATGCTTTCCAACCAGATATCCAGTTCCTGGGATTGTTCCAACACGACACCTTTTCTCCGAAGATTCTTTTTCACTCTCGTGATGATTTCGACGTTCATCGGCTTTTGTTTGAGCAGGATATCACGGCTTTGCGGCTGCATGGACTTGATGTCTATCATTCACGCGCCCGCTTCCGCTTCGCCTTCGGCGCTCTGATCCGCGAACTCTCCCGAGAAGGTGAGGGCGCCTTGGTTTTCCGATTCCGAAACGCCCATGAAAGCCCCGCCCGCCATGATCTTTCCGATCGGGACCGTGATACGGTATTGTACGATTCGGGAGCCTTTCGCGTCTTTTTCGCCCGCGGCCATCTCGATATAGACTTCGCCCGGATCCCGCCCCGCAATCCGCGCGAGCTTTGCGCGCAGCGCCGCCGTTTCCGCTTCTCCGTATGCGCCGTACAGGGACGCCCGCTGACGGAAGTCCTGCACGGCGCTTTCCGCGCGCAGCGTGCGGATGTGGTTTGTTTCATCAAGGGAAAACTGCGCGGCGAATACGAGCAGGATGGGCAGGATCGCCGCCAATACGATGAACTGTTTCATGCGCCGCCCCCGCCCGCCGCGAAGGGGCTTCGCATGAGTTCATGCTGCCAGAGCGCGCGCAGGCTTTCGAGAATCGATCCGTCCGGGCCCGCGATGCATTGGTAGATAAAGACGCCGAGGGCGATCATGGCCATGAGCACAATGAATTGCTTCATTCCCGTTCACCTCACTCCGGCGTATCCGTGCCGGACGGCAGCGATTCAAAGCCCAGCTGGGTTTCCATCTTTGCTTTCGTGGAGTCCGTCAGTCCCTGTGTCGTGTCCTTAAAGCTGAGTACCATCGCGGCGATCGCGATGCCGAGAATGACGGTACTCAAAAGGATGATCATCTGTTTCATAGCGTTTCGTTCCTTTCCTGAATATTTCCTTTAATAAAACAATTCCATCAAAAGGTCTTTTTGTTCGATGAAATAGGCGACAAAAATAAAGTTCATGAATACGACGAGGACGCAAGCCACCACCGGCAGATAGACGATGTCGCTCATGATTTCCGTCTTGCGCAAAAGTTCCGTCGTCCGCTGTTCCTTCATGGCGCAGCGGAACGAGTCGATGGTTTGTTTCAAACGCGCGGGTGCGATTTGATCCCATTCGAGAAGCAGCATAATGAAGTCCCTTGCCATTTCCGTATTTGCCGCCGCCGTGAAATACGCCGCGGCTTCTTCCGCGCGCCCTGTACGAAGCAGCCGCAGCGCGCCCGCGAAGCTTTCGCGCAGCAGGCCCTCGCCGCCCGCAAACTGTTCAAGGATCGCGTCCGTCGTTTTCCGCGCCCCCGAGCTTACGCTCGCGTAATTCCGCAGGATGCCGAGGGCCGTAAAAAGCTCACGGTCAACGCGTTCCCTGCGCCGAGAGGAGGGCAGGGCGGTTTTGAAGCGCGCGGCCGTTTCCCGTTTCCATTCCGAAAGGGCGCCGGCCCGCCGGTGATGCGGCAGTCTAAGCGCGGCCTTATAGGACGCGGCGGGCAGGACGGCAAGCAAGATCCCGAGGGACAGCGCCGCGCCGATCACAAGAATGATAATGGTTTCCATGATTTCCCCGCGCTCCTTTCAAAAGTCCAATTTTTTGTTCGTAAGCGATTCGAGCAGGACGCGATTGAGCAGGAAGAGAAACAGCCCGACCGAGAAGAACGCGAATCCCTCCGCTGTGAAAAATTGATTGTGCAGCAGCGCGATGGGGGAGAGCCCCATCACGCAGACGGCGACAAAAAGCGAGCCGACGTAAAGCGCCGGCGTCAGCCATACGGCCATGCGCACGGATTCGCCGTTCAGACGCTTGCGTTCCTCCGCGAGAACACGGGCTTCGCGCAGCTGCGAGAGGATATCTTCAATGGCAGCCGACATATCCGTCCCGAGGATGGCGCCGGTGCTTATTACATAAGCGAGCATGGCGCTCCAACTCGTTCCCACGCCGAAGGAAAATCCGTCCGCGGCTTTGCGGATACGATCGGGGTCCCCCGTGTTCCGGAGCGTCATGAGCAGGTGCGACAGGAGCCGCCCCGTGATTTTCAGATGGGGGCAGGACAGGACGACGCGCTCGATCGTTTCATAGATATTGCCGCTCGAAACGAGGTAGTTTGTCAGAAAAGCGGACATCAGTTTTTCGCCCTCGAAGCTCCCCGCGCGCCGGACCTTTTCCAAACGCATGCGCAGATACAGATAGGGCAGGCCGGCGAACGCGAAGCCGGTGATGAGCGCCGCGCCCGGCGCGAGGGTTTTCGCCGAAGCGATAAAAACGAGGAAGAAGAGCGAAATCGACAAGACGCAAAAGGTCGTCGCGGAGAAGGGTTTTTTCATCGAAGCCGCGAGGACATTGTCGATGTGCGTCATGAAAGAATCCGTCTGCTTCCCGCCGGGCGCGCGTTCGGGCGGCAGGCGTTTGCGGGCGCGCAGGACGGCGACCATCGAAGCAATCCGTTTGCGCAGCAGGAGCAGCAGCCCGCAAAGCAGCAGCAGGTAGATCAGCGCCGAAATCATGGTCAAGAGCATATTCCGGTCAAAATATTGCAGGATATTCATCGTCCGCACTCCGCGCCGGGGCCGCTTTGCCCGGACAGGCACGCCAATTGTTTTTCAAAGGCCGCCAAGGCCGCCGGGTCGCTTTCCTCGCCCTTGACGCGCTTGTCGGGCGAGATGTGATTTGTCCAAATCCACGCGTCGCCCGCAAAAGAGTAACGGCAGATTTCATGAATGGCCGGCGCGGCGCCTTCCGAAACGCCCATTTCGTAAATGCCTTTCAGACGTTTGCGGCTTGAGCCGCTCAGCGATATGAAATGGAAGATATAGTCGAAGCTCCCCGCGACGCGCGCGGCCGTTTCCGCGATCTCCCCGCCCATGCTGCGCACGATCTCCACGGCGGCGTCCTCGGGAAAGCGCAGGGGGTCGCGCGTATGGAATGTCATCTTCACGCGCCCGGTCCCCTTCCGCGCAATACGCACCGCGGTATCAAGCGCAATGCCGTCCCGCGCTTCCGCGATGATGAAATAATCCGCGTCGCTGCGCAGGAGATTTTTTGAAACCTGCTTTAAGCGGTCGCCGTCCGCGATGAGCTGGACGATCGGCGCGCCCGGCATAATGCGATGAAGCGGGATTTCCGGGTCTGTTTCCACCATAACGCCTTCGAGCGAGGGATCCTCATAGCGCTGCCAAGTGGACAGGAATGTCGTTTTCGCCGAGCGCACGCTGCCGCAAAAGGCGACGTTGAATCCGATCCTGACCATGGATTCAAACAGCGGGATGGCGCCGTGCGGAATCGTCCCGCGCGCCGCTTGTTCCTCAAAGCTGTATTCCGGGATAACATAGCGGCGGAAAATGACGACGTCCCGCCCGCTTTTTGTCAGCGCCCCTTTAAAGACCGTGACGCGGCAGCCGTCAAGAAGGTAGATTTCATGAAAATCGCGGTCGAGCCTTTCTTCGGGCGTGAGCAGCAAAAAAGCCCGTATCAGCTGTTCCCGGCGGCGCTTGTCCATGCGCTGCGGCATGCGCCGCATCCTCCCGTCTATGAGAAAATAGATGTCGCCGCCGATGATCTTCGCGCTGCCCGAAACGTCATAGGGCGGCCGCCACCATTGCGCCATCCCGCCCCGTCCCCAGACCTCCTGGAAAACCGCGTCCTCCTCGGAACAGTACCATGCCGGGACGTCGAAGGTCCCGCGCAGGCCATGTTCGTCAAGGATGGAACCGATCTCTCGCATGAAACGCGCGACGTCTTCGTCATAGCCGATAATGGCCCGTTTTTGCGCGCCGAGCCCCGGGACGATCCCGCCGGCTTCGCTCATCTCGCCGGAAACCGGCCCCGGGGAAAGCAGTGTTTCGACGAGCCGGCAGATGTCCTCGAAGCTTCTCCGCCCGCAGTCCATCGCCGCGCCCGCGCCCTCCGAAGCTTCGCCGTCAAGCTCCATCCCGTTCAATCTGACGGCTTCCTGCGTTATCATTGCCGTACCTCCCTTCGGACGAGAATGAGCGCCGCGGAAGCGTCTTTCTCGCAATAAGACTTGATCTTTTCGTAGTCGTCCCATTCGCAGCGGATTTCGATGTGATGGACAGGGGCTGACGGATTGACGCGCTCCCCGTCCGTTTCCCCGAAACCGCGGAGGCCCGCGCCCGCGTCTGTCACCTCGCGCCCCTCGCTGTCTTTCACATAGGCGACGTCAAACTGCCCGAAACGGGTCTTGCCGTCCTGCGACAGGATGTCGACGCGGTCCCCGCGCCGCAATGAACTCGTACACATGAAGAGCCAATTGTTTCTGAGTACGAAACAGGACGTATCCGAACGCGGCAGCGCGTCTTTGGAAAGCAATTGCTTTTCCGTGAGCTGGGCACCCGCGTGGATCGCTTCCGCCGCGACCATATTCGGGAGCTCGGCTTCAAAGTCCGGTCGGCAGGCTTCTTCCGCAACGGCTTCCCCCGGAACGCCGACGGTGCGGAACATCTCCGGCAGCAGCGCGGCGCCCGCCTTGATTTCGTCTTTTGCGATCAGAACATCCTCCATCAGAAGCGCTTCGCGGCCTTCCGCCTCCCAAAAGAGAAGGGTTCCTACCGCGAGGACCACGAGGACGAGCCCCAAAACCGTTTTCCATTTCGTTTGTTTCGTCATTGCCGCTGCCTTCCTCCCCCGCTCTTTCCTTGTACTTTCCTTGTACTTCTTTGTACTTTCCTTGTAATTCCCTTGTTCTTCTCCGCAATGAATATCAGAAAATATTTCCAATAATTATATATATTACTAGTTAATTCCAAAATGTCAAGCCCCAAAAACTGAAAAAATTATTAATTATAAAAAAAGACAGGGTTGCCCCTGCCTTTCGATCAGACCCGCAGATTTTCGATAAACTTTATTCTGCTTTTTCCTGCTTTTCCTGCGCCAATGAATCGACGTCTTTTCCGCCGCGGACGATTTCGAACTCATCGAGCATGGCTTTTGACGGCCGCGCCGAAGCAAGGCTGACCGCGATGGTAAAGACGAGCGAAACGAGGAAGCCGATGAGCAGGGAGTAGACGCT
>JAITNA010000247.1 GCA_031290715.1 Eubacteriales Family XIII. Incertae Sedis bacterium
CGAAGGCGTGGATCAACGGGTCGTCGACCGCTTCGGCTTTGAGGAGGTTTCGATCGGGGACTTTATCCTCACGGGCGGGGAGCTTCCCGCGATGGTTCTCGTCGATACGGTTTGCCGGCTTGTGCCCGGCGTACTCGGGTCGGAAGCGTCGCACACGGAGGAGTCGATCTACTCCGGCCTGCTCGAATATCCGCAGTACACGCGGCCGGCATCCTTCGACGGGATGGATGTGCCAGAGGTCCTCATCTCGGGCAATCACCGAAAGATCGAGCTATGGAATTTCGAAAGGGCGCTGCGGCTGACCGCCGAGCGCCGCCCCGATTTGCTGCGCGCCTTTCTGGAAAGCCGCTATGAAAACCTCGACAAACAAAAGAAAAAGATCGTCGGCGAACTCCTGAAAGAACAGCAGGAATAGCTCCGTCTGCCTTATTTGCTTGTGAATGCGGCGGCGCGTTTCTCGAGGAATGCCGTCATTCCCTCGATCCGGTCCGCTGACCCGAACGGCGTCGTGACCCGAGCAAAAATTTGCATTTCACGAAGAAACCGTCTATAATCGTGATTAGTGATCGAGCCGGCGAAACTCGAGATGCCGCCGGCCCAGGGAGTTCATGCGTGGACTCCCTGACTTTTTAGGGAGCGGCTATTGAAAACATTCAGTACCTTTGAGCAGCAGATTGCCCACCTCGAAACCGAAAAGCATCTTATCTTTTCCGATCTGTCTTTTGCAGCGGAAACACTGATGAGGATCGGCTATTTCGCGTTAATCAGCGGATACAAAGGTGCGTTCAAAAACCCCATGACCGGGAACTACAAAGATGGCGTACGGTTTGAAGAAATCGTTGTGCTGTACGAGTTCGACGAGCAGTTACGTGAACTGTTTTTCCATTATATACTCCGCATCGAAAGGCATCTTCGGTCGTTGATTTCCTATTATTTTTGTCAGAAGCACGGTGAACAGCAAGCGGAATACCTGAATGCCGCGAACTTTACGGGCAGCCCGAAACGCGCAAATAATGTTCGAACGCTGATCAAGATATTGGATCATTTGGCAAACGGCATCAGCGATTATTCTTATATGATTCATCATAGGGGGAAGTACGGAAATATCCCATTATGGGTGTTGATGAGCGGAGTGACATTCGGATCCTTGGCAAAATTCTATGATTTGGGCGAAACCGATATCCGCACAAAGGTGTCGAAGCACTTCATCGGGGTCAATGAAACCGAACTTGGGCAGTTCCTGAGCATCCTGACAAAATTCAGAAATGTCTGCGCACACAGCGAGCGGCTGTTTTCATACCGAACGCGAAACGCCATCACCGATATGCCGCTTCACGCAAAGATGAGGATTCCGAGAAAAGGCAATCAATACATCTATGGGAAGAAAGATCTTTTCGCTGTCGTGATTGCGTTTCGGTATCTGTTGCCGAGCGCTGAGTTCAAGACTTTCAAGAATGCGCTTGCAAGGACAATTCGCAAGTATCTGGCAAACACTGCGGCATTAACCGAAGCCGAGATGTTCGGCATCATCGGTTTTCCTTCGAACTGGAAGAGCATATGAATAGTGTTGTCCTCCGTCTGCCTTATTTGCTTGTGAATGCGGCGGCGCGTTTCTCGAGGAATGCCGTCATTCCCTCGATCCGGTCCGCTGACCCGAACGGCGCGACCAAGGCTTCCGCTTCAAAGTTCACGCCTGTCGGAAGGTCCGTGTTAAGGCCGTTGTTGATCGCGGCCTTGGCCGCGGATACGGCGATGGGGGCCTTTGACACGACGAGGGCCGCAAATTTCTCCGCTTCCGCGAGGAGGTCCTCCGGCGGGAATACTTTTTCAACCAGACCGATCGATTTCGCTTCTTCCGCGCCGATTATCTCCGCGCCGAAGATGAGCAGCTTGGCCATGCCTTTTCCGACAAGCCGCGGCAATCTCTGTGTGCCGCCGAATCCGGGGATGATGCCGAGCCCGACTTCGGGCTGTCCGAACTTCGCTTTCTCGGAAGCGAAACGGATATCACAGGCCATGGCGAGTTCACAGCCGCCGCCCAGCGCAAATCCATTGACGGCGGCGATAACAGGCTTTTCAATCGTTTCGATCTTTTGCATCACAGCCTGCCCTTTGATCATGAAAGCCCGGCCGTCAATCACGGACAGCTTGCTCATGGCGGCGATATCCGCCCCGGCCACGAACGCGCGCCCTTCTCCTGTCAGGATGACGGCTTTCACATCGCCGTCCGTCGCAATCTCATCAAAAATCTCCGACAGCTCCGTCAAAACCTCCGCGTTCAGCGCGTTCAGCGCATCCGGGCGGTTGATTTTCAAAATGCCGATCCCGTCCTTATTCTCAAACAATAATGTATTATAATTTTTCATATCGCCCTCCTCGTTCACCAAGCCCAAATCAAACCAACACACGTACAAAAAGCATTATACCATACCGCGGCGAACGGGTGAGTATCATTTAATCATGAAGAAGGGGTTTCCGCGGCGGCGGATTTAGGGTAAACTTAAAGCAGTACTGTAAAAGGAGCCCGATTTGAAACACATCCTTTCCGAAAAACTGAAGGAATCGATCCGCTCCCTGCTGCCGATCATCGTCATTGTGCTTGTGCTCAACTTCACGCTTGCGCCGATGCCGTTCGCCGTGCGCGGGCTGTTTCTCGTCGGGTCGCTCTTCCTCGTGGTCGGCATGGCCCTCTTCACGCTCGGCTCCGACCTCGCCATGATGCCGATCGGCGAGTACCTCGGGCAATTCCTCAGCCGCTCGCGCAAAATCTGGCTCATCGTGATCGCCAGTCTTCTCATGGGGACGATGGTCACCATCGCGGAGCCCGACCTGCAGATTCTCGCGCGGCAGGTTCCGAGTGTGCCGACGAACGCGCTGACGATTACGGTGGCGGTGGGCCTTGGCATTTTTCTTGTAATCGCGATGCTGCGCATTTTATTTCGCATCAGTATGGCGAAACTGCTTTCCGGCTTTTATATCGGTGCGATCATACTGGGTATTTTCGTCCCGAAAGAGTATTTTGCGGTTTCCTTTGATGCGGGCGGCGTGACGACCGGCCCTTTCGCCATCCCTTTCATTCTGGCGCTCGGCGTCGGCGTGTCGGCGGTCCGCGGCGGCAAGAGCAGCCGCGACGACAGCTTCGGGCTTGCGGCCCTGTGCAGCATCGGGCCCATCTACGCCGTCATGATTCTCAGCTTCTTCTATGAGCCGATGGCCTCCGACCTGCGGCCCGCCGAGATCACGGAGGTGTCGACCGTCGGGCAGCTTTTTCAAGTGTTCATCCACGCGCTGCCGGAGTATATGCTTGAGATCGGATTGGCGGTTGCCCCCCTGATCGTACTGTTCCTCATCTTCCAATTCGCGGCGCTGAAGCTGCCGAAGAATACGCTCTTCAAGATCGGGTTTGGCCTTGTTTATACTTATTTTGGCCTTGTAATTTTTCTCACAGGGGTCAGCGTCGGTTTCATGCCGGCCGGTGCGTTCATTGGGGATTATCTCGGTTCGATGGAGATTCGGTGGATCCTCGTGCCGCTCGGCGCGGTCATGGGGTATTTCATCGTGCTTGCGGAGCCCGCCGTTCACGTCCTCGTCGAGGAAGTCGAAAACCTGACGGGCGGCGCGATTTCCAAGTCCGTCATGACGCGGGCCTTTTCGATCAGCATCGCGATTTCCGTTGCGTTGGCGATGCTGCGCGTGCTGACCGGTATCAGCATGTGGTGGCTCATCGTGCCGGGCTACGGCCTTGCCATCGTGCTGACAAGGTTCTCGCCGCGCATTTTCACGGCGGTGGCCTTTGACTCCGGCGCCGTCGCGTCGGGGCCGATGACGGCGACCTTCCTGCTGCCTTTCACGATGGGCGTGTGCGAAGCCGCGGGCGGCAACATTATGATGGACGCTTTCGGCGTCGTCGCCTTGGTCGCCATGACGCCGCTGTTCACGGTGCAGGCGGTCGGCCTTGTTTACAAACGCAAGCTCAAAGAAACGGCCGCCGAAGAAACCGGCGCGATTGAAAACATTACGCAGCAATTTGAGGAGCACAAAATCACGGAGCGTTGGGGGAGCGCGGAGTATTCGGATGAGTCGAGCCGCTACGACGCCGACGTCGACATGGACTACGCGGCCAGTCCCGAGTGGGCCGAGGAGGTCATCAGCGACGCGGCCAAGCGCCGGATCGCGGATGACAACGACTACATCGACTTCGACGACTACGAGTATGAACATTTTCAGTCGTATGTAACGGCGCAGGATTTTGATGTGAACGCAGATGTGAATCCGGGAGGGGCAGGATGAATATGGATATGGGAATGGCTGGAAACCGGGGTTTCGACCGCATTAATCTGATGATGACGATCGCGCGCAGGGGCGTCGGCGACAGCGTGATCGAGGATTTGCGCGGGATGGGCGTGACCTACAATATGGTCTGCGTCGGGGAGAGCATGGGCGGCCTTGGCCTTGCCGACTACATGGGCTTTGAAGACGACGAGTTCGACATCATCCTGAGTGTCGTGACGGACGGGAAAGCGGACCGGGCCATTGCCCTGATCGAATACGGCTATTCGGAAATCGCGGACGGCGGCGCGGTGGCGGCGCTTATGCCGATCACGGGCGTGAGCGGCCCGCTTGTGCTTGAATATATTGCCGGCCCGCCGCCGGGCGGGGGATGAGGGGCGCGGCGCGGGGAATGCGCAAGCGTTGAACAATCATGACAGAGCGGAAATGAGGAAAGACATGGCAGATTTTGAGGGCGTCAAATACAATCTTATTGTAACCATCGTGAGCAGGGGCTACGCCGATATTGTGATCGGAGCCGCCAAGGAGTCCGGCGCGCGCGGCGGCACGGTCCTGTACGCGCGGGGCAGCGGCATTCACGAAACGGAGAAGTTTCTGAACATTTCAATTCAGCCGGAGAAAGAAGTGGTGCTGACCTTGGTCAAAAAAGAGGTGGTGAAGGAGGTCGTATCGGCCATCACGGAGAAGGCCGGGCTCACGAAGGCCGGACAGGGCATTAGCTTTGTCCTCCCCGTCACGAGGACGGCCGGGATCATTTCGGACGACGCGCAGGTATGAATATTCTCGCGGTGAACGACGACGGCATCGACGCGATCGGCCTTCTCAGGCTGTCGGAAGCGCTGCAAGCCGCCGGCAAGGTCTATGTCTGCGCGCCGGCGCGGCAGCAGAGCGCGTCCGGACACGGTATCACAATCGGCCGCCCGGTCTACATCGAGGACGTCCCTTTTGCGGCGGCCGAGATGGCCATCTCCATGGAGGGGACGCCGGCCGATTGCGTGAAGATCGGCCTTGAGGTCTACAAAGACCGCGGCGTCGAAATGGATATGGTCTTTTCGGGCTTCAACCACGGGATGAATCTGGGGACGGATACGCTGTATTCGGGCACCGTCGCCGCGGCGGTCGAGGGCGCCCTGTGCGGCTTGCCGTCCGCCGCGCTGTCCATCAGCTCCAATCTTTCCGCGCACCGGGAGCCGGCACATTTCGGTTTCGCAATGCGCTTGGCCGCGGCGGCGGCGCGGTCGCCGATGTTTTCGGCGCGCTTCGGCGACAAAAATCCGCGCGGCCCGGCGGCGCGGCCCGGCCTTGGCCTTGATTTCATCTACCGGGACCATACGATTCTGAACATCAACATCCCCGATCTGCCGGATTCGGAGATTCGGGGCGTGAAAGCGGCGCCGCTCAGCTACCGGGAATATGATGAATGGTTCAAGGCGCGCGAAGAGGACGACGGGCGCGTCGGCTATCATTATTCGGGAAGGCCGCATGTCGTCGGGCAGGCGGGCGCGGGGGAAAGCGATATCATCGCGAACACGATGGGCTTTGCGACGATTACCCCCCTGCAATTTGACTTGACGAACCGCAAACTGCTTGAAGCCGTTCGCGCGGAATGGGAGCATGTCGTGTTGTAGGCGATAACATATAATGGAAAGAAAGTCGCGGAGAGAGAACGGAAAGGGAGCGGATGTATATTTTTGACGGGCGGATCACGCTGGCGGATCGGGCGCTTTTGGAGGAATATTTGAACGGCTTTGACTACAAGACGTCGGGGCTCAGCTATACGTCGCTGTTCATGTGGAAGGAAATCAACATGTTCAGTTGGGAGGTCGTCGGGGACTATTTGTGCGTCACGGGCGCGGACAATCTCGATCCGGTCAGGGGCGACCCCTTTATGTTCCCGCCCCTGACGCGGACGGGCGCCTACGATCCAGACGGGCTGCGCACGGCCATTCTCGAAGCGAAACGCCGTTTTGAGGCGGCGGGCAAGCGCTTCAGTATGATGCTCGTGCCTTTCCATATGCTCGACATCCTCTCCGAAGCGATGCCGGACGCGCTCGTTTTTACGGCGGACCGGCCCAACTTCGACTACGTTTACGACACAAAGGACCTCATTGAACTGTCCGGGCGGGCCTTTCACGCCAAGAAAAATCACCTCAATTATTTCAAAAGCCGCTACGACTACGAATACGGGCCGATCACGACCGATATGGCGGGGGAAGCGATGGCGTTCATCCGCGCTTTCAACGAGCGCAAGGACCTTCAGGACCCGCATGAACGGGAACTGCTGGAGTTTGAGGAAAGGGCGATGGAGGATGTTTTCCGCAATCTCGACACGGTGGGATATCTGTCGGGCCTGATCCGGATCGGCGGCCGCATCGAAGCGCTCAGTATCGGCGGGCGGCTCGGCCGAAAGACGGTCACGGTGCATGTGGAGAAGGCCAACACGGAGTACCGCGGCCTGTATCAGGCGATCAATAATGAATTTTGCAAGGCGATGGCGTGCCACGTGAAGCGGATCAACCGAGAGGAGGATATGGGCATTCCCGGGCTGCGCAAGGCAAAGCTTTCCTACAATCCGGTGAAGCTCATTGAGAAGTATACCGTGACGGTGAAGTGACCGCGGAGCGAGCGGAGAGTGACCGCGGCGGATCGGGATGGCGCGGTTTTGTGATTTTGTAACATTTGGTGAATGCTATTATTACGATTGTGAGAAAACATAATATGAAAGTATTAAGACTGTACACAATTTTCAGAAATGACGTTGAATTGCGCGCAATTTCGTCGTATTATAGAAGCGGTAGCCGGAAAACCGATGAAATA
>JAITNA010000251.1 GCA_031290715.1 Eubacteriales Family XIII. Incertae Sedis bacterium
GAAACGGATTCCTGCGAAACCTGATCGCCCGCGATCACGATCCGGTTCTCCCCGAAAATCCGAAGCAGCGGGAGCGCGTCGCAAACGATCCCCGTCGTCACAATCCGAACCCAAGCGCCGGAAACACCATCCGCGGCGCTCTCTGCGGGCGCGTCCAAAAGCAGCCGCGTCAGCGTTTCGACCTGCTCCGTATAAGGAAGAACCTCCCGGTAATAAGCGCTCTTGAGTACCGCGCTGCGTTGCGCGGGGCTTACCAAATCCGGCCTTTTTCCCGCCGCGTCCGCAAAACCGCGCTGTGCCTTTCTTTTTCTGTTGTACAGGCGTATCGCTTCCCGGACGCGCTCGTCCGCGGGTTTTTCCCCGCCGAGCCTTGCCAATTCATCGCCGATCTTGCGGTACTGCGACGCCGTGAATTCAATCCCGGCCGGCGTCTTTCTGTTTTGCGCCTGCGCGGCCGCGATGAAAGGGACATCCTTGACCGCGGAATCCCAGTTGCTTTGCAAACCCTTCAGACTGTCGCAGGAAACGGGGATGAGGACGGCGCGGAGCCCCGCGAGCTCCCCGAGAATACCCTGCTCCAGTACGGTCTGCAGAATGGAGCAGATAAAGGCGGGGAAATACCGCCGCGCTTCCGATACGCGTCTGTCCGCGCCCCAGAGCCCGAAAGGAATCATGCCGGCGGCATATACGATTTCCTCGGGGCAGAAATACGGCAAAAGGCCCACGACGCTTTTCCCCGCGGCCAAGAATGCCCGCAGCTGTTTTTCGGGCGCGCCCGCCGTTTCCGCAAAGTCGTCGAGCAAAGCGTTGATATTATTATTCATAATATTATTGTAATGAATATCATGCATGGATTCCGCTCTCCTTTCGCTTCCTGTTTTCATCTATGACTTCTTTCAGCGCCATGACGCGCGTTTCATACTGCGCTTCGGAAAAGACACGCGGATCCGACTGATCGCCGTCGAAAGTGACCGTCGGAATGCCGGCCTCCTCGCGCAGACGCCGTTCCAATTCATACATCTTGCCGCTCCAATTCTTGCAGCTGCGGTTGATATGGATGATGGCCCCGTCGACCTTGTTTTCAATCGCGCTCTCGACCCGAAGCTGTACCTCTTTCTCAAAACAATAGGAATTCGGCACATAGGAATAGGCGGCCATCAATTCATCAACATTGCTGTAGAGAAAGCTGAAAGCGGGCCCGTAGATCGTGGACGTCACGTTGATTCCGAGGTTTTTCAGCGTCTTGAAGGTATAGCTCAGATTGGCCCAGCAAGCGATTCCCTCAAAGAGAATCCGGTATTCCTCCTCCGCTTTAAAGGTAGATGTCCCCGCGCGGACAGCCTCCGCGTATTCGCTCGCCAATTGCTCAAAAGCTTCCGCGCCGGCGACCGACCCGCGCGCCGCACAGGCGACGGCCATGTGGTTGAAGATGTCGAAACCGCTCAGCGGCGACGGTTTGCATTTCATATAATCCGTCGCTTTCAGCCAGGCCCGCGAGCTGCGCTGTGAGTTCTCCATGACCTCGCGGAAACGCTCCTCGTCAAAGACCTTCCCCGTGAGCGCTTCCAGACCCCTGACGCAATCGTCAAACTGGGCCCGGATATAGCGAATCCTGTCCCCGCCGCATTCAAAGCCGTCCAAATGCGGGATGTCGATGAGGAACATCGGGATATTGAGTTCCAGGGCGATGTTCTCAAACCACTTCATCAGGCAGTTGCAGATATTGTTGCAGCAGAGCAAAAAATCCGGCTGCGGGATATTGAGTTCCTCGCAATGCTTCAAATCCGCGTATGAAAAATTGATGCGCGAATAAGAGCAGAGGTCCATCGAGTATCCCATCGCTTCCGCGTGCTCGCACATCTTGAGCGCCCCGCCCTTCGCGGCAATCGCGGCGCCCTGATTTTCGGGAAAAACGACGGGAATCCCCATCGCGGTCGTGAGCTCCTGCGGGAAGTTGGAAGCGCTCCAACCGATCTTCTCGCCCCGCGCCTTCGCGTCCCACGCGTCCCGCGTCGCTTTCGCGGCGATGTCCCGCAAAAGAATCTTCGCCGGGATTCTTTCGCCCGTATTTGTTTCAGCCATCACACTCCCTAACCTCTCTTTCTTTCCCAATAATGATTCCATATTTTATCCGATTTCATTTTGCCGCCCGGTCGTCCGCCGCGTACAGCGCGGCGCCCAAGGCGCCGGCCAACTGCGACAGCGGGCTGTACAAAATCTCCGCGGCCAATTCCTTCTCCATGGCCCTTCTCACGCCGCCGTTCCCGGCGACGCCGCCCGTCATACAGATCGGAGGGAAAACGCCCAGACGCTTCGCCAAGCTCGCGGCCCGCGCCGCCGCGGAACGGTTGATTCCGGCGACCAATTCGGCGGCGGGCGTACCGGCCGAAAGCTGTGAAATCACCTCGGACTCGGCAAACACGGTACAGGCGGAGCTGATCACCGCCGCGCACCGCGCTTTCAGGTCGAGATCGGACATTTCCTCCAAACTCCTATCGAGAATGCGCGCCATCACTTCGAGAAAGCGCCCCGTCCCGGCCGCGCATTTGTCATTCATCACAAAATTGACAAGGCGGCCGTCCGCGTCAAGAAGGATAGCCTTCGCGTCCTGCCCGCCGATGTCGATAACGGTCCGAACCCCCGGGAAAAGATAGGCCGCCCCCTTCGCGTGGCAGCTGACCTCGCTGACCTTCAGGCCGGCGTTTTCAAGCAGCTTGCGCCCGTATCCTGTCGCGGCCGTCCGCAGAATCCGCGATCGGTCCGCGCCGGCCTTTTCGAGCGCCGCCGCCATCGCCCGATCCGGCCCGCCCGTCCCCGCGCCGGCGAAAATGACCGCGTCCCCCGCGATCTCGCGCGCCGTCGTCAGAACCACGCATTTGGAGCAAGCGGAGCCGACATCGATTCCCATATAGAATCCGGCGTCA
>JAITNA010000043.1 GCA_031290715.1 Eubacteriales Family XIII. Incertae Sedis bacterium
CATGTTTTCCGGCATTCTCCGCATTCTCCTGTCTTTGCTGCTCTTTACAGGCAGCAGCTTGCTCCCAAGCGATGCTCGTGTTTGTATCAAGCAAATGGGGGACAGCCCATTCTTTGGCAATTCCGGCTGTTTCTTCAACGCTCAAGCGCTCGCCGGGGAAATGCCCCATTTCTTCGCCAAAATCGCCGGATTCCAAAACATCGCCGCGCTTCGCTGAAATTTTGAACGGTATCTCCTTTTCTTGCGAAACAATTTTCGCGAACACGGTGAACGCCGTCGTCATAGTCAAGCCCATTTCACCGCAAACGGCTTCAAAGTCGTGTTTCAGATTCTCATCCATGCGGATATTTACATTTATTTGAGCCATAAACGTTCCTCCTTGTATTGTATTGTATATAAATTTATTGACACTGTCAATGTCCTATTTCAGTTTCTCTCTAAAGGGGTCCCCTAAATGTAACTATTCAGACATACGGCAAAAACCTTGTCATTCCCGCGAATGCGGGAATCCAGTGACGTATTTATCTCTGGATTCCCGGGATTGCCCTGCGGGCACCTCGGGAATGACAGTATTTAGCTGACCTCTGAATAGACACTCTAAATCCCACCATCCGATGATTTTGAAAACCGGCAGCCGCAATACTGCTGACGATACAGGCAATAGGCTTTTGACAGTTCGATCGACCGCTTATATCCGTCCTGCTTCTTGAAATCCTCGGCCAAGAAGGTTAGCGCGTAGCGCACCGCGATCTCGCGGCCGAGCGCCAAAATCATCTCATAGTTTTTGTGCGGGCTGACGGAAAGCGTCGTTGTGAAGTATTCAAATCCGTTCATCGCCGCGAACGCGGCCGTGGCTTCCAAGCGGTCTTTGATACAAATCCGGCACCGGAGCCCGCCCTCGGGCGCGGATTCAAATCCCTCTATATGCTTCAGAAAGGCCGCCGGCGTGTAGGGGCCCGCTACGAGTTCGATCGGCTCCGGGCAGCCCGGCGACGTGTTGTACGCGCGGACAAAGGCCCTTTGTGCGGAAAATCTGCGCTTGTATTCCGCTTCGTCGTCGATGTTGGGGTTGCAGAAATAGAGCGTGATTCGGAATCGCCGCGCCAGGCGTTCCGCGACAGCCGTACTGCAGGGGCCGCAGCAACTGTGGACCGCAATCGCCGGCTTCCGCACAAGCTCCTCTCCATATTCGGAAAGCGCGTCCTTGTTATTATTATTGAAAGAAAGTTGTGATGTTACCATGGGTTCGGGGCCGTTTTTCACAGCAAATCGGAAACGAGTTTGGCAAGCGCTTCGCGAATCTTCACAAGGGCGGGGCGGCGGTCGTACATCTCGCGCGTCAGCTCCGTGCAATGGGCCATGTCCCGCGCGTAGATCGCGTCCATCCGGCCGGCCTGACCCTTGTCGAAAATGAAAGCGTTGGTCTCGAAATTGAGCCGGAAGCTGCGGATGTCGAAGTTGGCCGACCCGACGGAACACACCTCCCCGTCGGCGCAGATGGTCTTGGCGTGCAGGAAGCCGTTTTGGTAGAGATAGACCTTGACGCCCGCTCTCAGGAGCAGGCCGCAGTAGTACAGCGTGGCCCAGTAGACGAAGATGTGGTCGCGGATGCTCGGGATCATGATACGCACATCCACCCCCGCGAACGCCGCCGTCAGCAGCGAATCAAAGATGCTCTCGTCCGGCACAAAGTACGGCGTCTGGATGTAAATGCTCCGCTTCGCGCCCGAGATCATTTTCAAATAGGCGTGTTTGACCTCCTGCCGCGACGAATCGGGGCCGGAGCTGACGATCTGCATCGAGGTGTCGCCGGCCGCCGCGCCGAAGTCGTAGTAGGCCCGCGCGATGTTGACATCCTCGCGGGAAGCCAAGCGCCAATCGAGCAGAAAACGGGCGTCGAGGTCGCCCGCGCACGCGCCGCGCACACGCAGGTGGGTGTCGCGCCAAAGCCCGAATTTTTTCTTCTTGCCGAGGTATTCGTCGCCGATGTTGAAGCCGCCGAGGTAGCCGGTTTTGCCATCGACGAGGACGAGCTTTCTGTGGTTTCGGTAGTTGAAGCGCAGGTTCAGCTTCACAAATTTGGGCGGGAAGAAGAACGCGATTTTGCCGCCGGCGGCCTCGAATTTGCGAAGCAGGCCCTTGTCCAAACTCCTTGTGCCGAGGGCATCCGCGAGCAGACGCACACTGACGCCGCGTCCCGCCGCTTCCGTGAGCGCGCGCAGCAGTGCCTGTCCGGTCCCGTCATTTTTGATAATGTAATATTCGGCGTGAATACGCTCTTCGGCCGCGGCGATGCTTTCCAAGAGCGCGTCAAACATCTTCACGCCCTCCGTGAAAATCTCGACCTCGTTGTTTTGCGTCAGGTAGGCTTTGGCATAGGACTGATTCAGCTGAATCAGGCTGCCCCACCGCCGTTCTTCCTCGTTGGCCCAGACGAAGCGGCCGTGCTCCATCGACTCGATCTGCTCCCGCAGCGGCGTTTCCACGCTTTCTTTCTCCGCGCCCGTCAGCCGAAACAGCTTCATGCGCGCGATGTTTTGCGAGAGTAAAAAATACAAAACGATCCCCGCGACGGGAACGACAAAGACGAGCATTACCCACGCGATGGTCGCGGAAGCGTCTTTTCTTTCCAGAAAAATGATCGTCCCCGCGACCGCGAAATCCGCGATATACAGCAGAAATACGACAAAGGAAACATCGATGTGTTCAGCAAAAAACGCTATCACTCATCCAAGCGCGTCAAGCTTTGCGTAGAGCGTCGTCTTGTCAATCACGCCTGTGACGCGCTCGACGAGCTGCCCGTCCTTGAAGAAGAGCAACGTCGGGATACCCATGACCTTGTTGGCCGCCGCGATCTCCTTGTTGTCGTCGACATTGATCTTCGCGAACCGGACCTTCCCGTCATAGGCGTCCTTCGCCTCGTCGAAAATCGGGGCCATCATCTTGCAGGGGCCGCACCAATCCGCGTAGAAATCGACCGCGACCGTGCCGCTTCCCGTCGCCGTTTCATAATTTTCTTGATTCAATATCATAATGTCACTCATCGCGTGAACCTCCTTTATTTTTTTGTATTATAACACGTTTTCGCAAAGAAATGGAGAGTATCACGGCGAGGGCGGCGAGGGCGAACCAAAGCGACAGATCGAAGCTGTCCCCCGTGGCCGGCGCGATCGGCGTATTGACGGCGGCGCCATTGCCGGCGCTATTGCTGCCATTGCCGCCGTTATTGCCGTCATTGCCGGCGTCATTGCCGCCGTTATTGCCGCCGTTATTGCTGTCATTGCCGCCGTCATTGCCGGTGTTATTGCCGGTGCGGTAGACTTTGATGGCGATGGCGCCGCTGCCCGTGTTTTGCGGATCGGCAAACAAGATTTCAAGATTGTGGGCGCCGTTGGCCAAGCGGTCGGCGAAAGCGGAATCAAGCGTGACGATGGCGGAACCCTCTGTGATCGTACCCACGCGGACGCCTTCGGCGTCGAACACATCATATGCTGCAAAGCCGGCGGCGGTATCCGAGTGGACAAAATCGCTTCGCCCCGCTATGCGGTACTCCGCGCCGTTGATGCGCAGGCCCGCGACCGTGCCTACATGGCCTTTGAATTCAATCTGTATCCGGCGGCCGAATTCGCCTATCGACGCCTCAAAGTTTTTGCTCGGTTCCGCCAGCGCAATGCCGTCATAGCCGATCACCGGATGGTCTTGTTCGCCGAGCGCGGCCAAAGCGGCGGAAAGCGCTTCCGCGGCAACCACCGCTTCTTCCTGCGCCGCTGATTCGTCGTCAAAGACCGCGGCGGCTTTCGCGTACGTTTCGATCAAGTCTTCCCAAGCGCCCGCCGCGTAGTTGTCCTCGTAATACGGCGGTTCGGTTTCGGCCGCTAGGTCAAAGTCCGGCGTTGCGGTATCGTCGTTCGCCGCCCGTATCACAGCCGCGAAGCCCTTTTTGTCCGCCTTGACCGTAAGCTCAAGGGTGTCAGAAGCGGCGGTATAGTAATCGTCGGCGGCTTTCATCGCGGTAACGACAGCGCGGCCCGTGCCGATGATCGTAAGCGCGCCTGTATCCTCATCAAGGGTAAACGCACTGTTCGCGGGCGCCGACCAAGTGACCGCGCCTGTGCCGTGGGGGTCGCTTTCCGTCACGCTGAGCGTCACGCCGGTATCGCCGAAGGTCAGCGTCCCGGGGTCGTCAACGCGGATCGTCTGCGAAGCCTGTTCCGCATTGTAGCCCTCCGCCGTATCTTCCGCGGCGGTATACTTATCCGTCATGCCGGAATAGACAGCCTTGAAACTGTGTTCGCCGCCGGGCAAAACGCCCGCGTTGATACTGCATACGCCTTTGCCGAGATCATCGCCCGTGCCGGCTGTAAGCGCCGCCGCCTCGCCGATCGGGACGTCGCCGCCGCTCGTGACCTCGTAAAATCTTATATTGCCTGTGGGCACGTCGCCCGTGCCTGCTTTTGCCACCGCCGCGGAAAGCGTCACCGCACTGCCGCCCGCGCCGCCGCTCGGCGTAAGTGTGACGGCCGGAACAGCCTTTTTGACGTAGATATTGTATGTGCCGACCGCCGACAGATAATCATCGTCCGCGGCCTTGCTCGCCTGTACGGTCACATAGCCATCCTCATCCGGCATCGCGCTGAGTATGGTCAGTATGCCGCCGTCCGTCACTGTCCCGCTGTTTGCCACGGTTGCCACCGCGTCGTCGCCCGCGAATGTCTTGCTCCACGTGACCGCACCGCTGCCCGCGCCTGTTATGGAAAGAGCAAGTTCCACGGGTGCCGTGCCGTAGGTAAGCGCAGTCGTATTCTCCGGATAGGGGTCGGCAATGGCGATGCTTTGCGCGTTTTTCGAGACCGTGAGCGTATATGCCGTCGTTTGCGGCGCTTCGTTGCCGTCCTGTGACGAAACGCCGCCCGTATTAGTCGCCGGCACATAGGTTTCGCCCATTGGCTTGTAGCTCACCCGCAGATGGTAGTCGCCCGCCGCAAGCGTCGTCAGCCAATCGTTTTGGAGTGTAATGGTACCGGTGTCCGTGCTATTGTCGGGATTGCCGCTTAGCGTGACCGCATAGTCTGTATCAAGCGTGAGCGATTCCCACGTATCGGGATCTGTGTCCGTTTG
>JAITNA010000049.1 GCA_031290715.1 Eubacteriales Family XIII. Incertae Sedis bacterium
CCTTTTATAACTCTTTTCCCATTGGTAATATGCGAAATTGTCGGCTTATATATCAAAATAAAACCTGATTTTTGTAACTCCGTGTAGAGTTTTTGATTATCAGGAACAAAACCGATAAACATAAAGGCTTGTGAAATATCAAACTTATTTTTGAGGTAAAGTCTGAATTTACGATGATCAATCTTCCACCCCAACGAACGAACGCCAAATTCAAATTCTGACTGTCAATAAATGCGTAGTTGTTCGCTTTCTGTTTTGTATTCATGAACCATCCTCAATTTCAATAATAACAATCTATCGCATTATAGCAAGTCGAGAACCTTTGTTCAACAACAATCCCGAAACTATGTGACGCCGATCTGGAAGGGAAACCAAACCGGACAGTTTCCTATCCCATCCTCACCCCCTCAAAAGCATAATATCCCCCGGCGCGACATACAGCGACCGAATAGGATCGAGATCGGCATTGACTCCAAACACGGCCTCGGCCTCGGCCTCGCTCCCGGCGCCGCCCGCGCCCCCGGTTCTGCGGTCGGTGATCCACCACATCCGTCCGGGGGATTCCGCGCCCGCCGCACAAGGCTGTCCCGAATGTCCCGAAGGCTGTCCCGCTTCGCGCGGGACGCGGAAAATCACGCTCTTCTCAAACTGCCCGCGAATCACATCCTCAATCTCGATCGAAAAGCAGTTCCCGCCGTATTCGCCGCCGATAGCGCCGCCGCGTTCACCGCCGTCCCCGCCGCCGCGCTCACCGCGCGGCATAAAGTCGCCCGGCACAAAATCATGCGCGCGAATGCCGGCGTGCGTATACGCGGGCAGGATTTCCGCGCCCGCGTCCAATTCAACGCCCCAATCGAGCGCGAAAAACGTCGTCCGCCCCGTCGGGCGAATGCGCGAGATATTCTTGCAGCCTGTGATCCGCGCCGCCTGTATGGTCTGCGGACAGGCAAAGACGTCCTGCGTCTTTCCCTCCGCGACCGCCCGGCCCGCTTCGAGAATGACAAGCCGGTCCGCGATTTTGTACGCTTCATCGCGGCTGTGCGTTACCAAGACGACGTCGCCCGCGTAGCCCCGTATAATGCGCTTGAGTTCCGCTTGCATATTTTCGCGCAGAAACGTATCGAGCGCCGAAAACGGTTCATCGAGCAGCAGGACCGCCGGTTCATAGGCGAAAATACGCGCCAGCGCGGCCCGCTGCTGCTGCCCGCCCGACAGGTGAACGGGATATTTTCCCGCCTGCTCCGTCAATTCGTAGCGCGCGAGCAGAGCGTTCACGGCGGCGTCCCGCTCTCGCGGTTCCCCGCGATAAGCGATTTCGACGTTCTTTCGCACGGTCATATTCGGGAAGAGCGCGTAATTCTGAAAGAGATATCCGACGCCCCGCGCCTGTGGTTTCAGGTTGATCCCCGCCGCCGAATCGAACAATGTCCGGTCGTTTGCGCAAATGACCCCCTCGTCGGGCGAGATAAGGCCCGCGATACATTGCAGCGTCATGCTTTTGCCGCTGCCGGACGCGCCGAGCAGGCCCAAGGTGCTATGATCCCCGCTCGAAAAAGATGTTTCTAAGGTGAAGCCTTTCAATCTCTTTTTGATGTCAACGCGCAAGCTCACGGCGCGTCACCGATTCGCGTTCAAGCGGTATTTGCCGGATTGCGCCTGTGAAAAAACGCTGATCCCCCATACAAAAAGGAAGGACACCGCCACAAGGATAAGGACATACTCGTAGGCGTCGTCCATGCGCCCGCCCGAAACGGCCGAATAAATCGCAAGCGGCATCGTGCGCGAAACGCCCGCGATGTTGCCCGCGATCATGGCCGTCGCGCCGAACTCCCCGAGCCCCCGCGAAAACGAAAGGATGCCGCCCGAGGTCAAACCGGGGGCGGCAAGGGGAAATAGTATCTTGAACGCGATCTGCGTTTCGGACAAGCCGAGCGTCCGGGCGGCCCGGATGTACATCGGATCCACCTGTTCAAAGGCCGCCCGCGCGCTGCGGTACATGAGCGGGAGCGCGATCACCACCGCCGCGAGTACCGTCGCCGGCCAGGAGAATACAAGCTTCATGCCCAACTCCGCAAGCAGGCCGCCGAGCGGCCTGTTGACGCCGAAGATGTAGAGCAGGAAAAAACCCGCCACCGTCGGCGGCAATACGAGCGGCAAGGTCAGGAGCGCGTCCGCGGCCGACTTGACATGCCCGCTGCCCGCCCGATTCACCGCATACGCCAAGGCCGTGCCGATAACGAAAGTAAAAACGATGGCGGCCGAAGCGGTTTTCAGCGATATCAGGATCGGTGTAATAACCATGCCGCCATCCGATTGCGCTTACGCCGCCTTGAATCCGTATTTTTCAAACACGGCAAGGGCTTCTCCGCTCTTCAAAAAGTCGATCAGCGCCTGTGCGGCTTCCTGCCTGTCGCCGAGGTCCGTATGCAAGCCGACGGGATAGACGACCGGCGTCTGAAGGCTTCCCGCGGGCGCGATGGCAATCACTTTCACCTTGTCCGGCATACTCGCCGCGTCCGTCGCGTACACCACGCCAACCTCGGCGCTGCCCTCCGCGACCCAGTTGAGCACCTCGGTCACATTCGTACCCAAGCTCGCTCTCGCGTTCACCGCGTCCCACGAACCAAGGGAGGTGAGCACTTCCTGCGCATACTGGCCGGCCGGTACGCTGGCCGGGTCCCCGACGGCAATAGACGCCGCGTCCGTGATGTTTTCAAACGAGGTAACTTTTGTATCCGTTCCCGTTCCTGTAATGAGAACCACTTCGTTTTCGAGCAGATTCACAACGCTCGCCGCGTCAATGAGATTTCCCGCTGTGAGCGCGTCCATCTGTTTCGTGGCCGCCGAGAAGAAGAGCGCCGCTTCAAGCCCTTCCTCGATCTGCGTCTGCAGCTTGCCGCTGGAATCATAGGTCCCCGTGACCGTGATCCCCGGATAGCTTTCATTGAATAAAGGAATCAGCTCCTCATCAAACGCGTTTTGCAAACTGGCCGCCGCCGCAATCATGATATTCCCCGACAAATCGGAAACCGCGGGGCTCCCCGTATCGGACGCGCCCGCGGAATCCCCGGCAGACGAACCGCCGGATGCCCCGGCGCTATCGCCGCCCTTTGAACTGCCGCATCCCGCAAACGCCGCCGCAACGAGCACGATCGCCAAGACCAACGCCAAGCATTTCAAATTCTTCATTCCCTTCAACATAAAAACCTCCGATTTCTTCCGACTATAACCAAAATACAAACACCCAAGGAACCTACTGTCCGCCGTAGAGTGCCACGCGGCGAAGCCGCTGCACTCATGGCAGACGTCCTACCATCAATTTGCTTCGCAAATTGGGTTAGGACTGTCATTCCCGGGTTTATCCCGGGAATCCAGTGGCTCTCTGGATTCTCGGGACGCTTCGCGCCCAAGAATGACATTGAACAAGCACGGGAATGGCGGCAGGTTTTGCCTGAAAGCGCCGAGATTCGGCAAATAGGCGTCCATCACAACGCGCCGAAGCCGCACGCGGGGAAAATACAATGCTCGCAATTCAGGCAAAGCCCGCCCGCCGCCAAAGCGTTGATATCCTCCTTTGTGATGGGGATATCCGCCATCACGCGCGGCAGGATGATGTCAA
>JAITNA010000078.1 GCA_031290715.1 Eubacteriales Family XIII. Incertae Sedis bacterium
ATTGTCGTGACATACGGAGATGAGAAGTTCATCATTGAATTGAAATTATGGAACGGGCCGGAGTACGAGCAGAAAGGCCTGCTGCAGTTGGCCGAGTATCTGAACATTCAAAGCATGGATGCGGGCTGGCTCATTACCTTCGGCCTCGGCAAAATGGCCGACGCCGCGCCGGAGTGGGTCAAGACCGACGGGAAAGACATTTTCAAAGTTATCGTATAGATCGTATAGCGGTCATTTCGCGTAATACTTCCCCATACGTATGAATCGGCGCCCTTGGGGCGCTTTTTTCAACATGACGACATTTGCGAGGTTGACAATATATTCTATATATGTTATATAATTACAGTAACGCTTTTTTGTTGCCGCCGTTTTTTCGACAAATTTGAGTTGTACCCCGAGGGGAGGGGGCAAGAATGGGAATCCGAGAGAAACCGTTCCGCACAGGAATCACGATAAGGGCCAAATTCCCGCGCCGTCCGCTTGTTTTTGTGACGGCGAGCTATGCTTCGGGCATCGCGTGCTGTTACTTCTTCGCGCCGGCTTTTTCCGGCCTTGCCATCGGGCTTGCGGCGGGCGCCGTTCTGACGATTGCTTCTTTTCGGAGCGGCATCCGGCAACAGACCGACGGCGCCGCCGCGGCCCATGTACCGTCCGCGCGGCTTTTTGCGCTTTTTCTCTGCTGCGTCTTTTTCACGGGGGCTCTCTGCGCGCACTTAGCTTTCACGCGGGCGGACCCGCTTGAAGCGTATATCGGGGCGGGGCGCGGCGAGGTCCCCGAAGTTTCCGGCTATGTTTTGACCTTTGAGCAGAAATCCGACGACTGCCGTATGATGACGGTTTTCGCGCAGGGACGAAAACTCCTGCTGCGCGTCTACGGCCCGGCGGACACACAGCCCGCGCCGACAGAGCTCGTCGGACGCCGTATCGTATTCAGCGGGGAACCCTCCTATCCCGATACCGCGCGAAATCCGCGCTGCTTCGACTATCGCTTGCACCTGCTTTCAAAAAACATCCGGCTGATCGTCACAGCGGACGCCGCCGATGTGCGCCTTGACGATGGGCGCGCCGCGGACGGGAGCCTTGACGCGCCGGGCTCCGGTTTCGGCGCGCGCGTGCGGCGCGGCAGGAATCCGATCGCCGATCTGTACAATCTGGCGTTCCGCGCAAAGTCCGCGTTTCGCGCCGTCGTGCAAGCGGCGCTGCCGGAGGAACAGGCCGCCCTGTTCGAGGGGATGATGTTCGGCGACAAAAAAGACATCGACGACGATGTCTACGCGCAATTTCAGCGGGGCGGCGTCGCCCACATCCTCTCGGTCAGCGGTCTGCATGTCGGCATGGTCTATGCCTTTGTTTCCGCGGCGCTCGGAAACAAGAGGACAAAACGTTTTTACCTCACGGCCCTCCTCCTGCTTCTTTTCTATATGGTACTCTCCGAGTTTTCCCCCTCCGTCGTGCGCGCGGTGATGATGATCGCCGTTCACATCGCGTCAAAACTCCTGCACAGGCGCTACGACCTCCTGACCGGCGTATGCTTCGCGGCCCTGCTCTCGCTTTCGGCAAACCCCCTCGCGCTCTTTGGCGTCGGCTTCCGCCTGTCTTTCACGGCTGTCATTTCGCTCGCTTTCGCCCTGCCTTTTCTCGCCCGTTTCACAGGATTTCGTAATACAGCCACCGGCCGGACGATCGCGGCGCACGACCTGCGGCGCGTATACGGTGTGCCGCCCGCGAAGCTGCTCGGCGCGTATGTCTGCGGGGCGCTGCTGCCGCTGCTTGCGATCCAGATATTCATGCTGCCGCTCACCGCCTATGATTTCAATCTCATCTCCCTTTCCGCGCTCGCCCTCAATATCCCGGTCATTGCGCTCGCGTCCCTCATCGTCCCGTTTGGCATCGTTCTGCTCGTACTTTCCTGCGCCGCCGCGGCGGCGCCGCCTTTCGCGCCGTTTGCGGAACCGCTGCTTGGCGTCGGGGCGCAAGCGGCCGGCTGCATGATCGAGCTGATGCTGCGCCTTACGCAAGCCGCGGACGCCGTCCCTTTCGCTTCCTTCACCGTTTGCTCCCCGCCCCTGCCGCTCATCCTGCTGTTTTACGCCCTCTCCTTCTTTCTGCTCTCCGAAAACTTCAGCCTTTCCCGGAGCAAACGGCGGGTACGGAATCGGGGGGAAAGCGCCGCTTTGATACCCTCTTGCCCGCCCGCGCTCCCCCTCGCGCCCATCCTCTTTTGCTGCCTGATCCTGTTTGTTTCCCCGGTCTGCCGTCAAGACCGCGCCGCGTATACCTTTGTCGATGTGGGCCAGGGCGATTGTCTGCATATCCGCACAGCAGACGGCAGGAATTATCTGATGGACGGCGGCGGCAAGGTCCCTTGGGACGGCTCCGATTTTGCGGTCGGCAAAGAAACCCTCCTGCCTTATTTGCTGAAAAACGGCGTTTCGCATTTGGACGGGGTGTTTATATCGCACCTCCACGCGGATCATTTCAAAGGGCTTGCGGAACTGTCGCGGTACATGGATGTCGGGCCGCTGTATCTCTACGAGGGGTCCGCGGCGGGCGATCCGCCCGGCCATTTTGCTTCGATTATCGCCGGGTGGGATTTGCCCCTATGCGCGGATTGGACGGCACCGCGTTTGATCTCGGCCGGCGACCGCGTCGTCCTCGGGAAAAACGCGGCGGCTGAGATATTATTCCCGCCCGCTCGGACGGAAACGGAATACCTCGCGGCAATGCAGCATGGGGAGGACGAGAATCGCTCGAGCCTTTTGATCCGTTTTGAGGTTGAGGGGCTTTCCGTGCTGATGACGGGAGATGTCGGGGAGGAGGGGGAAGCGGAAGCGCTGCGCGGCGGGGCGGATTTGGCGGCCGACATCCTCAAGGTCGGGCACCACGGCAGCAAGACCTCGACCTCGGACGCTTTTTTGGACGGCATCGCCCCGGCCGCCGCCGTGATTCAGGTCGGAAAGAACAACTACGGGCACCCCGCGCCGGATATCCTTGCGAAACTGCGCGGGCGTGATATGATTGTATATAGAAACGATCGGGACGGCGCCTTGCTTGCGGACGCGGCGGCGGGCGGTTTTGTGATGCGCACGGTAAAACGGGATTGCGTTTCGGGAATGCTGCTGAAGGACTGCGAGAAAGCGCTGTTCCGGGAAGAGCTTCCGTAACGATTCGGACAGGCGCGGGCGCGGGCGCGGGAAGAGCGGCGGCAAAGTATCGGTTCTGAAAAGAGCGGCGGCAGAGGGGCGGTTCCGGAAAGAGCGGCGATAGAAAGGATGGGGCATTGGCGGGCAAAGGCGATGGCGGGAGCGGATTCCGCGGCATAGAGGACGATTTGAAAACCGGCGGGATTGATCGCGCAGCGCCCATTTTGCTCTGCGGCGCGGAGGTCTTTCTCGTCGATCATTATGAAAAAAAGCTTGCGGAGCGCTTCGGCGGCGGGGCGTCAGCTTTCCTCGACTTGAATGTGTTTCGCGGCGGCGAAGCCAAAGACGAGGAGATTATGAGCGCCTGTGATACCGTTCCGATGCTTGCGCCGCGGCGTGTCGTTATCGTGAAAAACCATCCGGGGCTGAGCGGCGGTTCCGGGGCGGGCGGTCCGGCGGGCGCTTCGGCGGTCAGCTCGGCGGGCGGCGGCGCGTCAAGGGGCCGCGGGGCCGGGAAAACGCAGAAGAACAGCGGTCTGGAGGGCTATCTGCCGGCGCTCCCCGAAACTGTGCGCTTGATCTTCACCGCCGCGGGTGTGAACAAAACGCGCACCCTGTACAAAGCCCTCGCGAAGGCCGGTCGCGTCTATGAATTTTCGCGTTTGTCCGAGGATGAAGCGAGGTCCTTTGCGCGCAAGCGGTTCAAGGCCATGGGGCTGGCGATCCCGTTCGGCCGGCTCGGCGAATTTCTGGCTCAGACCGGCTACTTGGACAAGGATTCGGAAACGGACCTGTTCGGCGTTGCGAATGAAGCCGCCAAACTCGGCGCTTTCGTCCGTGCCGAGGGACGCGGCGAGGTCACATCGGAGGATATCGCGGAATGCCTATCCGGGACGCTTCAGACAGATGTCTTTGCTGTCCTCGACGCCATCAGCAACGGGCGAAAAGCGGAATCCGTGCGTCTGCTCGAAAACAGCCTTGCGCTCGGGGAAAGCCCCTTTCGGTTGCTGTCCCTGTTCACGGGCCACTTTGAGATCATGCTCGGCTACAAGGAAATGCAGGAAAAGGGATATTCCCCCTCAAAGATGATGAGTGTTTTCAATATGAAAAACGATTGGCGGCTGAAACGGCTCGGAGGGTTTGCTTCCCGTTTCTCAAAAGAAAAGCTCCGCGCCATCCTCCACCGACTCTATAACATAGACGGCGACATCAAGTCCGGCAACATCAGCGACCGCCTCGCCCTGACGCTGCTGATCGCGGAAATGTGAGCTGAAAACGCCGAGATTCGGCAATAGGCGTTCATGCTCAGTCCTCGGGGATGGAGCGGTGCCCCAGTCCAATCACCACATCGTTCAGGTGCAGCAGGCCGATACTCATAAAGACGCAGACCGACAGATGCTCGCGATGCCGGCACACGGCGATCTTGCCGCCGCCGTTCAGCCCGATCGCTTTCGCCGCAATCTGCGCGACGGCTTCGCGAGCCGCCCCCGCAATCGCTCCGTCCTGCACATGGTTTTCCTTTGTCAGGCCGGCTTTGCGCGAAGCGAAAATCGCGCGCTCGATCACGATATGAATGGAATTAACGACGTCGCCGCCGATGTCAGCTGCGACAGCCTTGATCCCGCCCGCCGTGAGCTTCTCAATATACATCTCTTCCAACTCGCGCGTAGGCGTGATCGACAATTGGATTGCGGCCCGTGCGACGTCAATACTGTCCAACATTTTCTTCTCCATGTCCCCTATTGTAGCACGTTTCCGCCCAAAAGCGGCATTTTCCCCAAACCGCCTGTAATAGCTGTAATATTCTTGTGCTTCCCCCTGAATGCCATCTTTGGTATAATAATCAGGATTCCCGGGACGAAGCGCCTTGCCCGGATTGGAATTTGATGGATGCCGAAAAAGATGTTTTGCCGCATTCATGAGATACAAGGAGAAGAACCTTGGATAATAAAGAACCGACAAATACGGATGATTTTTCAAAAAAATTCGATGCCCTCGAAGAAGAGTTTCGCACAATGCACGGCACCCTTCGCGAAGAGCCGGATCCGTGGAGCGACCTGCTATCCGAGCTGACGGACACCGGCGCGGACGACACCGCGGCCAACCTCGCGGACGGCCCGCAGAAAGAAACCGCTCCGGACACAGACGGCCCCGCGGACAGTCCCGCCGCCGACCCGGACGGCAGCGCATTGGACGACTTCTATACGGTGACCGCAGCCAACCTCGCGGACGACCCCGAAGCAGACCCCGCGAAAGAAGCAATGATGCCAACAGCGGCGACAGCAGAGGCCGCCCCGGAGGAAAGCAAACCCCCATCGGACGACCGCATGGCTATGCGCCGGGATCGCCGCAGCAAAAACGGCAGGAGCGGCGGAAAAACCGACGCAGGAAGCAGAAAAGAGGCCGCAGTGAGATCAAAAAGCAGAAGGTCAAAAAAAGGCAGAAAGAAGCAGCCCATCGGCGCTCGCATCGCGAAGTGGTTCCTTTCCGTAGTCCTGATCCTGATTCTCGTTGTGTTCACCGCCGGATTTCTCTATCTGTACGGCATTATCAAGGACTTGCCGGATCACGACCCGACCCAGATTCAAAAGGACCTCAAGCGCATGTCCACGATCTACGACGATGAAGGGCTGCCCATCCGCGATATCTATCTTGACGAGGGGCAGCGGACGCTCGTCACCTACGACCAGATTCCGCAAAATCTCGTCAATGCTTTCATTGCCGTTGAGGACAAGACATTTTGGACGCACAAGGGCTTCAACATCGTGCGCATCCTCGGCGCCATCAAGGAAAGCGTGACGAGCGGCGAGGGCGTCACGGGCGCCAGCGGCGTCAGCACGATCACACAGCAGCTTGCGCGCAACATCTGGCTTACCGATATCCGATCGGTGCGCACCCTCGACCGCAAGGTGAAAGAAGCGTATTATGCCAGGGATCTGGAAGAAAACCTCAGCAAAGAGGAGATTCTGACCGCTTATCTCAACACCATTTCGCTCGGCAATCACAGCTACGGCATCGCGTCGGCGGCGAAATCATACTTTGACAAGGACATCGAGGATATCGATCTCATCGAATCGGCGGCCTTGGCCGCGCTTCCGCAGGAGCCTAGCAAATATTCCATGATCACCACGCTGACCCCCGGGGAGGTGTCCGCGGACGATCCGCGCATTCTGCTCACTACCAGTCAATATATCTTCCTCTACAACGACGCGGCCGAGCCGCGGATCAAGCTCGTCCTGAATCTCATGCTCGAACAGGGATTCATTACACAAGCGGAATACAACGCCGCTTCCGCGGAAAATATCCGCGACCATCTGCATCCCCATGAACTCGAAGGCGACAGCAACACCGCCTACTTCACCGACTACCTGATTACGGACTTGGCCGAGGATCTTTTGGAAACCATGCCCGACCTTTTGGATATGGACGAAGCGATCCAGATGGTCTACAGCGGCGGGCTTGAAATTCACAGTACGCTGAGCACACGGATTCAAAACATCGTTTCGGAGGAAGTGGAGAACCCCGCAAACTTCCCGGGGGTTCGCCCGACGAAAGACAGAAGCGGCAACATCCTTGATGAAAACTACCATGTACTTCTTTTCAGCTACGACAGTTTGTTCCAAACGCGCGAGGACGGGCCGTGGTTCGGGCTGACCGACGAAGAATTTGACATCCTCGAGGACGGCAGCATGGTCGTTTACGCCGGACACCGGCTCGGAATATACAAGACGACGAGCGCGGCCGGGAATGAAATCGCGTTGGAGTTCAAGGATTTCTATTCACAGCAGCCCGACGGCGTATTCTACATGACAAAGGGCGGCATCATCAGCATCCCCTCCGAATACAAGTCGATCGCAATGACCGTAAACGATGCCGGCGAAACCGTGGAAACCGACCATCTCCTCCTGTCCGCCGAATTTCTGCAAAGCGAGGACAACATCTTCACGGTTGATGAAAACGGGACATACTGGATTCCCCCGACGAAGTTCAACCTCCGGCAAGCCATCATCCAACCCCAAACAGCGGCTGTCATCCTCGAACACCACACCGGCTATATCAAAGCGATGACGGGCGGCAGAGGCGTCACGGGGCAGATGAATTACAACCGCACGCTGAGCCCGCGGCAGCCGGGCTCGACGATGAAGCCGCTCGGCACCTACGGGCCGGCCATCGAAATGAGCGCCAACAAGGAGCCGGTCGGCAGCGAAATCCCGACCTTCGGAACCTATTGGTCCCCCATCTCCATCATCATCGACGAAGCAATGACCTACAACGGCAAAGTCTGGCCCGAAAACTGGTACCGCAGCTACAGAAGCGCGCAGACCTTGCGGAGTTCCATTGAGCAGTCCATCAACGTCAACGCCGTAAAGGTGCAGTTGGCCGTCGGCGATCAGCGCTCCGTCACTTTCCTGAAAAAGCTCGGCATTACGACCGTTGTGGAAGAGGGCGACAGAAACGACCTCAATCCCGCGGCGCTCGCCCTCGGCGGCATGACGCGCGGCCTGACGCCGCTCCAGAGCAGTTCCGCCTACGGGACCTTTGCCAACGCGGGCGTACACATCGACCCGATCTCCTACACCCTCGTCACGGATCGGCGCGGCAATGTCATTCTGGAAGGCAAGCCGAAATCGACACAGGCGATGGATCCGGGTACCGCGTTCATCGTGAACGACATGCTCCGCACGACGGTTGCGAACGGCATCGCGAACAGGGCGCAGCTTCCCGGTGTCCCCGTCGCGGGAAAGACCGGGACATCCTCGGAAAACTACGACGCGTGGTTCGTCGGCAATACGCCCAAGTATTCCGCCGCTTTCTGGATCGGCTGCGATGTGCAGATCGATATGTCGGCCGGATCGGCCGCGGCGTCCGCGATGTACAAAACGGTCATGAGCCGCGTCGTGGAGGGCGACGATCAGGGGAGTTTCCCCGAAAAGCCCGAGAATGTCGTGGTCGCGACGGTGAGCGGCCATACCGACTATTTTATCGCCGGCACCGTACCCGAAAAGATCGATTACGGCGTAGAAGAAGTCGACATTTGTATCGACTCCGGTTTCCGCGCGACGCCCTGGTGTCCCAACCACGAACTGCGGAAATTCAGCACCCTCAACGCCAAGAGTCAGGAGGAGCTTGATTCAAACAAAGCCCCGGAGTTCTACTGCAACCTCCACAACTTGGACTCGGCGCAGTTCCCCAATGATCCAAACACGCCGATCGACGTGAATTTCGGCAAGAAGGAAGTCCCCAATCTCGTCGGGAAGTCGCTCACGGAAGCGCAAAATGATCTGATTGCCATCGGCCTCAAAATCGGAACCATCAAACAGGCCTACAGCCCGACGGTTGCGGCGAATATCGTCTTGACGCAGGACTATGCCGCGGGGGCCTTCCTCGACGCGGAAACAGCCGTGAACATCACCATCAGCAAAGGCCCGGACCCTGCCACGGTAATACCGCCCACACCGCCCACACCCGATCCCGGCGGGGGCGGCGGCACACCCGGCGGGGGCGGCGGATCGCCCGGCGGCGTAGGGGGGGCGGGGGCCTTGCTCGGCTTCGGCTCTTTCGCGTCCATACTCGGTGCTTTCCTGATCCGGAGATTTATCCTATAAGCCCTATAGTGCTATTTATAGATTATCACGATCCTCGGCGACTTCACACGAACAACAACAAACAGCAAAGGCGGGTCCGCAGACCCGCCTTACCTTTTCTTCTTCTTCCACTGTCAGCCGTAGCTTGCACTGCGGCTGAAGCCGCGCAAGCCTGGCAGACGTGGTACAACGACGCTGAAGCGCCTGTACCACTGTCATTCCCGCGTTGCTCGCAGGGCAATCCCGGGAATCCGGTGCCCCTCCGGATTCTCGGGACGCTTCGCGCTACTCTCCCGTCCGATCCAATGTCGCCTCGTACAGCACCTCGGCCATATCCCATTCCGCGATAATCTCCGGAACCACCTTGTACAGATCGCCCACGATGCCGTAGTCCGCCACCTCAAAGATCGGGGCGTCGGGGTCCTTGTTGACCGCGATGATCATATCTGACGTCTGCATACCGGCCAAGTGCTGAATCGCGCCCGAAATGCCGCAAGCAAAATAAATCTTCGGCTTGACCGTCGTCCCCGTCTGTCCGACCTGATGCGAATGGTCGATCCATCCCGCGTCCACAGCCGCCCTTGACGAGCCGACCACGCCGCCGACCTTTTCGGCCAAGCTCTCAATGAGCTTGAATCCCTCGGAATTGCCAAGCCCTCTGCCGCCGGAGCAGATGATGTCCGCGTCCGTCAGGGAAACGATCTCTTTCGCGCTCTTGACCACATCCACGACCTCGATACGGATATCCGCCGCCGAAAGCCGCGGCGCGACCTTGACGGTTTCGCCCGCCGCCGCCGCGTTCCGTTCCCGGCGCGTCATGACGCCCGGCCGGACCGTCGCCATCTGCGGCCGCGTATTGGGCGTGATAATGGTCGCCATCAGGTTGCCGCCGAAAGCCGGCCGCGTCTGTTTGAGGCCCTTGTCCTCGGACGCGGGGTCGAGATCCGAAGTATCCTGCGTCGTATACTTGTCCGCGTATTCGATATAACTGGACACCTTGACGTCGAGCCGCGTACAATCCGCCGTCAGCCCCGTGCCGCAGCGGGCCGCCACGCGGGGCGCCAGATCGCGCCCGATGTGCGTCGCGCCGAAGAGCACGATTTCGGGCTTCCGCTCCGAAACGAGGTCCGCAATGACCTTTGTATAGCCGTCCGTCGTATATTTCCCGAGCAGACCGTCCTCGATCACGTAGACGCCGTCCGCCCCGTATTCAAAACATTCCTGCGCAAGGCCAAAGACCTGATCTCCGACGAGAACCGCGTAGACCTTCGTGTCCGGGCCGATCTCGCGCGCGAGCCTGCGGCCCTCGCCGATCAGCTCAAGCGCCACATTCATGATCTTCCCGCCGCGCTGCTCCGCAAAGACCCATACGTTCTTGTACGCGGAAAGGTCCGTCGCGGCGACTTCTTTTTCATCCGAGAAGATCGCGTCAACGGGGCAGACGGGGACGCACTGCTTGCACGCCGTGCATTTGCCGTTAATGACCGCAAGCTTTCCGTCCATATCGATGGCTTCGAAGGGACAGACTTTCACACATTGCTTGCAGCCTATACATTTTTCACTGATTACATTGATAGCCACTGTACGGCCTCCCTTCTAAATCACATGCTTGGATTTCAGCCCGATCAAAAGCTGATCGACGACGTCTTTCTCGCTATCGCCCTCAAGAACCGTACCCTGCCCTTTCGGCGCGGGCGTAAAGGAACGATAGACCTTTGTCGGGGACGCGTCGAGCCCGACTTCCGTGTCCGCGTTGACGCCCAGATCGGCGGCGCCCCAAACAGGAATCTCTTTCTTCACCGCGTCAAAAATCCCGCCGATCGACATATAGCGCGGGCTGTTCAACTCCTTGATCGTCGTCAGCATACAAGGCGTCTGTATCTTGATCAGCTCGTAGCCGTCCTCAAGCGCCCGTTTAACGGTAATGTTCTTTTGATCCTCCGCGAGTTCAAATTCCGAAACGTAAGTGACTTGGGGGAGATTCAGCTTTTCGGCAATCTGAGGGCCGACCTGCGCCGTATCCCCGTCGATGGCTTGCCGTCCCGCAAAGATGAGATCGAACACGCCGATCTTTTCGATGGCGGCGGCGAGCGCGTTGGACGTAGCCCACGTATCGGATCCGCCAAGCGCGCGGTCAGAAGCCAGTACAGCCTCGTCGGCGCCCATGGCCAGACATTCGATGAGCATATCCTTTGCTTGCGGCGGTCCCATCGTGACGACCGTGATGTGGGTATCGGGATACTGATCTTTGATTTTCAACGCTTCCTCGAGCGCGTTCGCGTCGTCGTGGTTGAGAATGCTCGGAACGCCCTCCCGAATGAGCGTTTTCTTGACCGGATCGATCTTGATCTCGTTGGTATCCGGTACCTGCTTTGCGCAAACGATGATTTTAAGTGCCATTGTGCCGTCCTCCTTACCTTCCGAATACCGAACCGGCGATGACCAACTTTTGCGCCTCGGTCGTGCCTTCATAGATTTCTGTAATCTTGGCGTCCCTCATCATGCGCTCCACCGGATAGTCCCTTGTATAGCCGTAGCCGCCGTGAAGCTGAACGCACTTTGTCGTCGTTTCCATCGCGACCTCCGACGCAAAATACTTCCCCATCGCGGCGTATTGCCCGTATGGCAGATGCTGATCTTTCAGGTAGGCCGCCTTGTACAGAATCAGCCGCGCGGCTTCGATCTTCGTCGCAAGCTCCGCCACGATGAAACGCAGCGGATCCATGTCGGCGAGTCTGCGTCCGAATTGTTTCCTCGCTTTCATGTAATCGACTGTCACATCGAGAGCCCCCTGCGCGATGCCGAGAGCCTGAGCCCCGATCCCGATCCGGCCGCCGTCAAGCGTGGACATCGCGACCTTGAAACCGTCGCCGGGTTTGCCCAGGATATTCTCTTTCGGAACCTTCACATTCTGAAACACGAGCTCTGCCGTCGACGACGCGCAGATACCGAGTTTGTCCTCGATCTTGCCGATCGAAAAACCTTCAAAAGCCTTTTCCACAATGAAAGCCGAAATGCCGCGTGTTTTCTTCGCCTTGTCCGTCATCCCCATGATCACAAAGGTTTCGGCGACACCGCCGTTCGTAATGAAGATCTTCGAGCCGTTGAGCAGCCAGTGGTCCCCCATATCGACGGCCCGCGTCTGCTGCCCGGCCGCATCCGTTCCCGCGTTCGGCTCGGTCAGCCCGAAGCCGCCGAGTTTCTTTCCGGAGCAAAGGTCGGGCAGATATTTGGCCTTCTGCTCCTCCGTACCATAGTTGAAGATCGGCCACGCGCAAAGCGACGTGTGCGCGGAACAGATAACGCCCGTCGTCGCGCAGACACGCGAGAGTTCTTCGACCGTGATGGTATAGGACATATTATCCCCCCCGGCGCCCGAAAGTTCCTTTGGAAAAGGGATACCGAGCATGCCGAGCTTCGCCATCTTTTCGACATTTTCAGCCGGGAATCTATGCTCCTTATCGATGTCGGCCGCGATGGGCTCGACCTCGTTAACAGCAAACTCCCTCACCATCTTCCTGACAAATTCCTGTTCCTTTGTCAACTTGAAATCCATATGCTTACCTCCTGCAAGTCAAAAAAGAGTTCATTCTGTGCCGCCTCTCTCACCCCATCGGATGAAACAACACCAACCCTTATATTATAAAGGAAATAACAAGATTAGCAAGCCGTTTCACCCCATAAAATTGTATACAATTCGCAATACAATTCGCCATCCCCTTGCTTCCCATGCGGAGATATAATAAAATAAAGGCAAAACGGCGGCAGCGAGGACAAAAACAACAGGTTTTCATATGTACAACAAAGACATTGCAACGATGATCAAGATCGAACAGTTCGAACTGTTCAAGGGGCGCACGGGCAAAACGGCCGCGGAAGTCGGGCAATTGTTCAAGCGGTACGGCGTTTTTGATTACATGGACGATGCCTATGAGTTTCTGCATATTCAAGGCGCACTGGCTACCTACGAGGATATCGCCGCCTACATTCGGGCGCAAAGCAAAGTATCATGACCATTTTGCAAAGCGAAAAGCTGCTCTATCATACAAGCTGCATGCTGATTGAGCAAATTGATTTGGAACAATGCAAAAAGACCAACGATTTCGGACGCGGTTTTTATCTCACGACATCGAAAGACCAGGCGTTGCGTTTTGTCAATGCCGCGTTGCGAAAAGGCGGCGAGGGTTTGTCGTCGGGTTGCATTCTTTCTTACACATTCGAGCAAATCGATTCCTTGCGCGCTTATGAGTTCCAAACCACAGACGCCGAGTGGCTGCACTGTATTTGCGGGCATCGGAGAGGAATAGAGCAGATCACCGCTTTATGGGAATCGTATGATGTGCTTGCGGGCAAGGTCGCGAATGACGACACAAACGCAACACTCACCTTTTATCTGAATGGCGCATACGGGGAGGTCGGTTCCGAAGATGCCGTTGCGGCTGCGCTCAGGCAGTTGCGCCCTGAAGTTTTAGAAAATCAAATATGTCTGAAAACGCAGTCAGCAGTGAACTGTTTGAAGTTTGCCGGATACGAAAAGGCGGCGAAATATGAACGCGGTTAACACAGACAAATATCAGTTGGCCTTGGCTTACGTTATCAAAATGGTCGCGGAACGAATCGCGAAAACCCACGCTTGGACGATCAACCGAACCCTTGAAGAAATCTCCCAGTTGGACATCTTCGACCGATTGTCGGATGTGGATTCCGCGCTTTGGACTGAGAATCCCGTTGATCTTGCGGAAATGATTGAAACGGAGCTGTGCGGGGAAAAACTCGCCCCTGAATTGTTTTTTATGTGACACAAAGGGGACGACACAAAGGGGGCAAGACAAATGAACCGTCCCCTTTTGTCTTCGGCTAATGGCGCTTACGCGCCCCGCGCCCCGCTAACTACTGTCATTCCCGCGATAATGGTGCTTCTCAAATTCCGCAAGGAATTTGCAAGAAGACCTTATACAACACTTTCTGAAATCTCTGATTTCATGAAAGTGACTGCAATGCGGGAATCCA
>JAITNA010000097.1 GCA_031290715.1 Eubacteriales Family XIII. Incertae Sedis bacterium
AAAACGGAACCCTCGTAGATGCGCTCGTAGACGGCAAGATTTTTCATAAGGTCAAAGCGTACACGATATCGTAAGGGGAGCCGAAGCGGTTTCCGGCGCATCTTCCCAAAGAAAAAAGAGCCGGCCTTTCGGCAGCAACTCTTTTACTGGTATCCCGTAGGGGAGTCGAACCCCTGACTCCGCCGTGAGAGGGCGACATCTTGACCACTTGACCAACGGGACGCGGTGCGAATGTTATTATAGTATATCCGCCGCATTATTGTAAAGCCTTAATTCCCCCCTCCCCCTCAACCCCTCAACCAACCCCTCAACCCTCCACCTCAACACGCTCCACAGAAAACTCCCGGCCCGAGCGCAGTACCACATCCCCCGAGCCGCAATGTACGCATTTGAACACGGGCGGGCCCGCCGGGATTTCGCCCTCCCGGCCGCAGGACCGGCAGGACACAAAAGCGGGCGCCGTTTCAAAGAGGAGTTCGGCGCCCTCCGCGATCGTGCCCGCGCTGATCATCTTGAAAAAGATATTCGCCCATTTGGGAATTACGCCCGACAGCGCGCCGGCCCGGATGGTGATCCGGACGACGCGGCCGGCGCCGTCCGCCCGCGCGGCATCGGCGCTGATCCGCAGGACATCCTCCATGATCGCCAGTTCATGCATAAAATACTACCGCACTACCGCGGCGTATATTTCGGCACGAGCACATCCACATCGAGCGGCTCGCACACCGCCGGATCGTCGCGCGTCAGTGTCAGCGCGCCCGCGGGGCACTTATCCGCGCACACCCCGCAGCCCAGACATTTCTCCGCCCGGTACGTGAGCTTCCCGTCCGTCATTGCGAGCGCGCCGAACTTGCACCGCCCCGCGCATACGCCGCAGTTCACGCACGCGTCCGCGTCCCATACGGCCTTGTAGCCCGAACCGGAGAACATCGGAGAGTTCGCGTAGTTGTACGCCTGAAGTGCCGTGCAGCAGCACAGACAGCAGTTGCAAATACAATACGTGCGGTCGTTTTGCGAAGCCTTCCAAAAGATCGCCTGTACATTACCGGCCTCATGCTGCTGCCGAACGATGCAAAGCGCTTCCTCCTGCGTGATCTTCCGCGCATTCACATCCCCGCCGAACGCCAGCGCGAAGCTGACCCACGGCTCGCCGAGGAGCAGGCACACGTCCCGCGGATAGCAGCCGTCCTCCCCCTTGATCTCGCGGCAGGGGCAGGTGATCACGGCGATGGACTCCGGATTCTTGATAATGGTTTTGTTGGCGACTTCAAAAGGCACCACCGTCTTGGGCAGCTCCGGCAGATTCAAATCCTCTTTCAACGTCAGGATTTTGCCCGAATCTTCAAGCGACAGCACTTTCGCGTGATAGTCGTTCGTTTCCGCCGTCAGCGAATTGAAACTCGTCTGGGCGGCGTACATCTTGACGACGGGATGCACCTCGTCATACGGCGGCCCCGCCGGCTTCACGATATTCTCCGGCACAGGCATGATACGGTTCATCAGGCTCTTCATATGATAAATGTAAGGCATGATGTATTTGACATAATGATAAGAATGCACGCGTTTGTTGTTGCCCGCTTCCGTGCGGTCAAACTCCAGCGTGAACGCCCGAAGCGCGTCCTTTTCCATCGCCTTCCGCTCTTCCGGGGTCGGTTGCAGATGTCGTTTATGGTCAATATCAGACATAGCGTCCTCCTTTACTCTATTCCTCAAATTCCATGAATTCCAATAATTTCTCAAAGCGTTCGTTGGCGGTATCCGTGAAGTACGGCCCGAGGATATGAAAAATCGAACGGAACGAATCCCGCGCCAGCGTTTTCGGGTCCGCGCCCTCCTCTGCGAGCATTCGGTACGACATCCATCCGGTGACATGCATCCAGCAAATCTCACTCAAGGCCTCGATCCCGTCCTCCGAAGCCGGCTTCATGATCCCGACCGCGACCCACGTACCCACCTGTTCGGCCAGCACCCGCGCGACGGCCCGCGCGCGTTTGTGAAAAATCACATGCAGCTCCGGGTCGTTATGAACGAGCGCGTACATCTCCGTGTAGAAAAACCGGTACTTGTAGATGAGCTGCGCCAAGCCGCTGAAATAGCGGATGATGCCGCTCTCGGACAGCCGGTCGTCCTTGTTCATCACGAGCGCGTCGATCTCCGCCGCGATACGATCCCGGTAAATCTCCCGGATGATATGCTCCTTGTTGCGATAATGATAATACAGATTGCCGACACTCATATCGAGCGCGTGCGCGATTTGTATCGTGCTGACATTCGTGGCCATCTCCGCATTGAACAGATCGAGGGAAACCTCCAATATCTTCTCTTTTGTGTCAAGTCCCGCCAATCGCATACCTTCCTTCTTCTTTATTACCTTTTCTGCCGTTTAAGCGCCGCGGCAATAAACAGGATTAGAATGGTCTTACAATATACAAGTTTCTATGATTATACGCATGAAAACAGAAAATAATCAAGTATTTTTGCACAATTCCTCTTTACATATTAGAATATTTATACTATAATCTCAATGTAATTAGATACTGTACTCAATTCGAGGACAGCAAGCGCGTTCAAAGTGTAAGGAGGTACACATTATGGCAAAGTATTCAGAGGACACAAAATTAGGTGAACTGTTGGATGATCCGGCGGCGGTCGCGATTCTCGATGAAGTCCTTCCGGGCGCGACAAGCAACCCCATGCTCGGGATGGCAAAGGGCTTCGCGCTGAAGCAGATCGCGGCAATGCCGCAAGCCGGCATCGCCCCCGAAAAAGCAACCGAGTTGCTTGAAAAGTTGAACGCGCAGTTAGGCTGAGCTTCAAACGCAAAACGAACACAAAAAAACGCCCCCCGGCCATAGCGGCCGGCGGGCGTTTTCATGATTCCATACCGGCAAACGGATGTCACCGAATATACTTCGCCTCCTTCGCCTGACGAATCAGCTCGTCGCGAAAGTCCGGATGGGCAATATGGATCATCGCCAGCGCCCGGTCGCGGATGCTCTGCGTGTATAGATCCGCGATGCCGTACTCCGTGACGATGTACTGCACATCCGACCTTTGCACGGTTACGGGCGTGGCCGGCGGCAGCGCAAAGACGATGTTGGACACGATTTCCCCCTTGACCTTGGCGGTAGACTCCATGCAGATGAAACTCTGCCCGCCCTTCGACTGCACCGCGCCGCGCACGCATTCCGTCGCGCCGCCCGTACAGGCCACCACCCGCGTGCCGACACCCTCCGACGCGACCTGCCCCGTCAAATCCACCATCAGGCAGGTGTTGATCGACACAAAATTATCATAAGACGCGATCACGTTCACATCGCAGATATCCCACAGCGGCCACAGTTCCACCATCTCGTTGTTTGAACAGTACTCGTACAGCTCCGTACCGCCGAGCGCGAACCCGCCGATGATCTTCTGTTTGATCACATGCTTTTGCGCGAGGTGTACCATGGATTCCGTGAACATCTCCGTATGGACGCCGAGATTTTTCTTCCCCTCGAGCCGGTATCCGACCGCGTTGGCAAGCCCGCCGATGCCGATCTGCAGGGTGGAGTCGTCCCTTATCCGCGGCACGATGAAGTCCGCGATCTTCTCATCCGTTTCAGACGGGGGGATCATCGGGTACGGCAGGAGCGGGATATCCCCCTCGACAATCGCGTCTACCTGGCTGACGTGAATGCGCGCTTCGCGCCCCTTGATCCGAAACGTATTGCTGTTGACCTGCACGATGACCTTGTCCGCAATGCTGCAGTTGAAATACATATTGCTGCTGTTTTGCTGCCCGAAATACATATAGCCGTCCTCATCCATCGGCGACACGACGGTCATGGTCTTGTTGATTTTGCAGACCTCCTTCAGCCAATACCGGAGCCGCGCGAAGCTCACCGACGCGATCTTGAAGATTCCCTGCGGCGCGTAGTAGCGCTCAAACGGCGGCATGACGAACATCGTGAGGTAGTCGATGTGCCCGATGGTGTCCGGGTCCTTCAAAAAAGGCTGGTCCGACAGCAAGCAGCAGGAATTGAGCTGCACATTTTCCAGTTCCTTGTATCGCGCCGCGAGCGCGTTCAGCACGCCGTCCGGCGCCTGCAAACAGCTCATCCAAACGCGGTCGCCCGACTCGATGAGCAACGCGGCATCCTCCGCGGACATGAGTTTTGATTGGTATTCTTTCTGTACATCCATTGCGATTTCTCTCCTTTCGCGTGCCATTTATGATGTAATAATAATAACCCTCGCGTTCATGCGAGCGTTTCCATGAATTCGCTGATGATCGCCTGCGTTTCCTCCGGTTTCTTGTACCGCGAATCGATGGCGTCGACATCGATGGTCAGCGTCGGCAGGTCAAATTTCTCGCGGACCATATCCTTGACAAGCTTTGAAACCGCCCAGGTATGTTTGCAGCTCACATGGCCGACAAACATCGCGAGGTCTACCTGATAGTCCTTGATGATCTGCTCCGACACTTCCAGATAGTTTTCGATGGGCCCTGATGCCCCGTGGATCATCGGCAGCGCGAGCGTCTTTCGCGCGAGGTCGTAGAAGATTCGGTCGAGGTCGTCCGGGTTTTCAAACACGGGGCCCTTTTGATAGCCGAACGCCTCCATGACCACGACCGCGCCGTACTCCTTTTCGAGCCAGCTCAAAAGCTTGATGTTGGACCACAGCATATTTTGCATCCAAAAGATTCTGTATTTCTCGGTTCCGAGCGCCGCGCTCATATTATTCGAGACAAGGAATTGC
>JAITNA010000100.1 GCA_031290715.1 Eubacteriales Family XIII. Incertae Sedis bacterium
GTTTTAATGTTTTAATGTTTGACAAAACGGCAACCTGAACGTCTATACGTCTTTCTGCCAACAGGCGGTTTTGCAACCACACCCTACTCGCGGGAGAGCCGCCCCCCGTCCAAAATGAAAGTCCGGCCCGTCGTCCATTTTCCGGCTTCGCTGAGCAGGTATTCGATGGTTCCCGATATCTGGCCGGGCTGCCCAAGCCCCAGCGGATAGCCGTCCTCGATGCGTTTTCTCTGCTCTTCGCTGAGCTGCGCGAGGAAGGTTTCGGTCATGCGCGTGAGCACCATGCCCGGCGCGATGGCGTTGATCCGAATGCCCTTATCGGAAAGCTCCGCGGCCGCCGTTTGGACAAAGCCCTCGATCGCGCCCTTCGACGCGGCATACACCGTCTGCCCTTTCGCGCCTTCGTGGGCCGAGAGCGAGGAAAACAAAATAACGGAGCCGCCGTTCTTCATGCGGCCCTTTTTCGTCAGACTGCTCGTGAGCATCATGCCGGCGAACGTATTGATGCCAAAGACGGACTCGAGCACGGGCTTTTTGATCAGACTCATCGGCATGACCTTTGACACCCCGGCGGCAATCACAAGGCCGTCGATCGGCCCCACCTCGGCAAAGACCTGCGCCGCAAAAGGTTCAATGCCGTCCAAATCCGACATATCATAAGGGAGCAGAAACGCCCGGCCGCCATAGGGCGCAAAGGTTTCACGCAGCCTTTCCTTGTTTCGCCCCGTCACGACCGCGTGATAGCCCGTATCGAGCAATCTTTTGGCCGTATGCTCCCCGAGTCCGCTCGTCGCGCCCGTGATCACGACCCACTTCTTTTCACCCGTCATCGCTTTTGCTCCAGAATCTCCCCGCCGGACAGGCCGCCGAGCGTCAGGATTGTGCCCGCGATCAAAAATCCCGAGCCGAATCCGACGGCAAGCGCCCTTTTCTCCGTCTTTCCGAAAAGGTCTTTGTTCTTGTCGCAAATCAAAAGCGGGATGGATACGCTGCTCGTATTCCCGAAGTTTTCGATGTTGATCGGGACCTTATCCGGATCGATTTTCAGCCGCTTGGCGAGAAAGCGAATCATGTAGGCGTTTGCCTGGTGGAAGAGAAAGAGGTCGATGTCCTCCTTTTCGCAGCCGTGATAGGCGAGCAGCCTTTTGACGAACGAGGGGATTTCCTTCAACATGAACATCGTGACCGCCTCGCCGTTCATATAGGAATACGCGCGGTCCTTGATCTTGTCGTTCGCCACGCGCTTGTTCCAGCCAAGCGCAAGCTCGGGGACATAGGAGCCGTCCACATAGGTCATGAACGACGCCTTTTGCGCGTTTTCATCGTATTCAAGCGCCGCCGCCGCCGCGCCGTCCCCAAAAATCAACGCGGTATTTTCGTCGCTCTTGTTGACGTATTTGTAATGGCATTCGGCCGTGATGAGAAGCATCCTTTTGCATGTGCCCGCCGCGATCGTCTGAAACGCGTGCAGCAGCCCGTACACAAATCCCGGACATCCGTAGTTGGTATCCATCACAAGCGCGTCGCTCGGCAGCCCGAGTTCATATTGGACGCGGCACGAAGTCGGGGGTACGATGTAGTCAAGCGTCTGGGACACAAAGATCAGCCCGTCAATGCTCTCCGGTTCCCAGCCGAGATCGTCCATGAGCTTCTTCGCCGCGAATATGCCCATATCGCCCGAGCTTTGATCCTCCGCGGCGATATGAACGGTATCTGTGCCCACCGTCGCCGCAATGCGGCTGATGAACGCGTCGTCAAAATAGGGGCCGCCGAGCGCCCGGATGCTCATCGCGCCGGCCGGCACCGCGCAGGTGATGCCCGCGATCTTCGCCTTTGAAAAACTGTTTGCTGCCATAGCGCTATATCAGGCCGCCGCCGCTTGGATTTTGTCGTACAGATCCCGGATCGTCTTTGACGCGATGAAATCGTCAACGCTCATCTTATATCCAAAATCGTCCTCGATCGTCACCAAAATGGCGTAGCCCTTGAGGGAATCAAATTCAAATTTGTCCTCTCTGAAATCCGTATCCAAGGACAAATCGCCCGTTTCGACTTCCAATACGTCCGCAATGCCTTCCACTAGTTTTTGCTCCATGCCCAACCTTCCTTCCTGCGCTTCTGAACTTCGTCCGTTCACTTCCTTATTATATCAAAATCTGCCGCCCCTCCGCTACCCCTGTGACTCCTCAGAATCCTTCGAGCCCTTCGACTCCTTCGCGCCTTTCGAGCCCTTAGAACCATCCGAGCCCGCGCCCTTCGACGATCCCCCCGAAAAAAAGACGTCGCGAATCACATACTGCGGGGAGTCATTGATGCTGATATAGATCCTGCCGATGTATTCCCCGACAAGCCCTACCATCATCATAAGGACGCCGCCGATGAAAAGCAGTACCGCCATCGTCGAGCTGTAGCCGAGCATGACGTCGATCCCGATCAGCCGCCGAATGATCAAAACCAAGCCATAAACAAAACCGATACAGGCAATCGCCGTACCCATCACGGAAGCGATACGCAGCGGCTTGACGGAAAAGGCCGTGAATCCGTTGAGCCAGAGCGAAAGAGATTTTCGGAATGTGTAGGAACCGCTGCCGGCATACCGCTCCCGCTCTTCCATCGGGACATTCGCGATCCGGTGTGTTACGCGAAGCGTCAAGCCTTCCAGATAGGGATAGGGATTGCGGTACCGGAGGATTTCATCGACGACAAAACGCCGGGAAACCCCGAAGTTGCTGAACTGCAAATCCTTGGGTCTGTTGAGCAGCATCTGCGACATCCAAGCGTTGACATTGCTGCCGAAATTTTTGAACGCCGACTGCTTCCGCTCCGGATACTTTGCCATGGCGAGGTCATATCCCTTGTCGATCTCCCCGATCAAAAGCGCCAGCTTGTCAATCGGGCATTGCCCGTCGTCATCCATCGTCACGACGAGGTCCCCTGTTACAAAGGAATATCCCGCCATGACCGCGGCGTGCTTCCCCATATTCTTCGCGAAGTCCACGACGGTCAGGTTGCCGCAGGTTTTCGCCGCTTCGGTCAATTTTTCAAGCACGCCATCGGGCGAGCAGTCGTTGACACAGACAACCTCGTATTCAAAATCCGCGAAGCTTTCCATCGTTTGACGGATTTCATCGAGCACAAAAAGGATCGTATTCTCCGACCCGTAGCAAGGTATGACAAAAGACAATTTTCTCATTTCAGTTTCAACTCCGGATCACTCTCGACATCGCGCAGATCAAATCCGTACCGTCCCACACGAGCGTGAAATTCATCGTATCGCCGAGCGGGACCACGCGGTCGATCCCGTGCGGGCGCCGGTCCATGATCCACGCGGTGATCGCTTCCTTGTTTCCGAAGTACGACAGCGTCTGGCAGCGCTCGTCGATCATCGGAAGCAGATCATCGAGCGACGCCGCGTCATATTCCATGAAAAATCCGCTGTGATACGCGTATTCTTTCGTATCCGTATCAATGGCGCGAAGCTCGGCGCGGACGAGGGCATTGTCGTCCGAAATGCACAGACAGCCCGGATGACTCGCCGCGAGCAGACAGAACGCGTTCAGCTTTCCGACAGCCTGCACGGGCTGATACTCATATTTTTCCCGCACGAGCGCGGCGACGCGCGGCCAAAAATCCGCTTTGGCTTCGGCTTTCTTTTCACCCGTCCAGATCACGATCCGCGGCGCGGTGCAAGCGTTTTGATCCGAAAAATAGGTGTCGTTGTAAAAGTGATTCGCGGCGGCGTCCTTGTCCTCCGCGTCAAGATACGCGTCCGCGTCCAAGACGGAAAACGAAAAGCGGTCCGCAAAAGCGATCTCCGTCGCGCGCGGCTTCAGCGGCGAGCGACGCAGTTCCCGGATCGTTTCATTGCCGCCCCAGACGACGCGGACGTCGCAGAGCGCGGAAAAATAGTCGTGAAGCCGCTGATCCGGCGGGTATTTCACAAAGGCGAGATACGGCGCCAGATGCTTGTGCTTGCCCGTCAGAAGCCCTGCGGCCGCGGCCGTGATGATACGAACCTGATCGAAGTCTTTTGCCGGCAGCCGCACGATGTTGGCGTTCCCGGCGAGCAGGCCCGACGCAAAGCTGAACGCGAAATTGACAGCCACGTTTGAGGGCGTACTGTGAAAAACGATCCCTTTCCCAAGTCGGCTTTCGAGGTTCGGATAGTCCTCCTTCATCTTCATCACGGAGCCTTTCCGGCACCAAAAGGCAAAGGTCGCGACATCCGAATAGCCCGCGCCCAAGCCCGAATCCGCGCGCAGCAATTCCCGCGAGAGGTCGTTCAGAAAATCGACGGCCTGAGGCGAGAACGGCCGAAGCGCCGCGATGCCGGGCATCGCTTCGATGGTTCCCGCGTCCCCCAGTGTGACGCTGAGCTTGCTAAAGTCCTGCGGCATAGGTATCACTGCACCCCCTTATCTCGGCATTTTTCAGGCGCCCCTGTATCTTGAAATACTTGCCCTGTCTGCCGCAGGGGCAATCGTCCTCCCCAAGCACGACGCCTTCGTCCTCCGTGAGCAGCGCGTGTCCCGGATAGGACGCGGGCAGGGCCGAAACCACCTCGATGATCCCCGTTTCCCCAAAGCCGCACACGGAAAAATCGTGAAAATCCCGCGTGATCACGTCTGAGTAGACGCTCGCGTGCAAATGCCCTTCTTCGCATTCCATATAGATCGCGCCCGTCTGCTCGACCATCCCGTAATAATCATGCACCTCGCGAATCCCGCAGGTTTCGTACAGCCGTTTTTTGAAAACCGCGGGGCTGACGGCGTCGGCGGCCAATTTCTTCCACCCCCCGCCGTGGATGAGAATCCCTTGCGAGAGATCCGGTTTGATGTCAAGCTTTTCGATTTCATGAACAAAATGCTGCCAAACCATGAAGGTGAAGCCAAAGAGCAAAACGCGCCGCCCCCCGAACTTTTCAAAGAAATCCGTAATCGATTCCATATCAAGGCTCATGTCGTCGTGCAGCGCATAGGCCCGTGACGTTCCGAAAAACGAAAAGCCGAGGATGCCCGCACCGCGCGCGGAAAACATCGTGCGGTCCTTGACGACGGAGGGGCAATCGATGATCAGCATGGGCAGCCGCGAAGCGCCGAGAAAACTCGAAACGATTTTGGACAGGGCTTTCTGCTGCAGGTTTGCCGTTTCGCGGTCCAAATAGATGCGGCTGACGGCCTGCCCCGTCGTCCCCGAGGACGTCATCGTCTTGAAGATTTCTTCCTTCGGCACGCTCGTCAGATCGAGCTGCTTGAACAGGCTGACGGGAAGAAAAGGCAGATCGTAATACGTCCCGGCCTTTTCGAGATCAAACCCGAGTCCGTCTATGATATTCCGGTACGGCTCGCAGCGCTCATAATGCCGCCTTGTCAGCTCAAAAAGCCGGCGCGACAACAAAGCGCCCTTTTCGTCCTTGCCCGGCGAATACGGCGCCGTATCAAAAAATACATCCATCTCATTCACCGGATTCTTCCAATTCCTTGTACAGCGTTTTTCCGGCCTCGTTTTTCGGGATTTCGCGAATCACGCGCACCTCAAACGCCCTGAAATAGATGCCCGTCGTTTCCGAAACCGATTTCCGAACGGAGTCCGCGAACGTTTCGTCCGTAATGAAAATATTCATATGGTCGTCCACGCCGGCGCAGGCGCATTCAAGGCCGAAATTGTTCTTGATGATTTGCTCGACCTCATCGAGATTGACGCGATTCCCATAGATTTTCAAAAATCTTTTTTTGCGCCCGACGATGTAATAATATCCGTCTTGATCTTTTTTTGCCATATCGCCCGTTTCAAGACGCCCCTGCCATTCATCGTCTTTCGCGAGGTCCGCGCCCGATTCCGCGTATCCCATCGTCACATTCGGACCCTCGTAAACAAGCTCGCCGACGGTATCCGCGTCCGCAATCTCACGCCCCCCGGCGTCGATCAGCGAGAGCTTCCCGCCCGGTATGGCGATCCCCATACTTCCGGTCTTTTCAAGGGCGCGCTTCGGCGGCAGATAGGACATCCGCGCGGTCGCTTCCGTCTGCCCGTACATGACGACAAAATTCCGGCCCGTCCGGGCCGCGTATTCGGCGAACTCCCGATGCAGTTCTGAGGGGAGCTTGCCCCCCGCCTGTGTCATCGTCCGGAGCGACGGCAGCTCCATGCGAAAAAACCGCAGCTTTTTCAGCATTTCATAGGTATAGGGAACGCCGCCGAAACTGGTCGCTTCCCCCTCCCGGAAAAACTGCCAAAACTCCTTTTGCAGGATGCTTTTTTCTGTCAAAAGAATGGCCGCGCCCACAAGCAAATGGCTGTGAAGAATAGAAAGGCCGTAAGTGTAATTCATCGGAAGCGTCGTGATGGGGCGCTCGTCCTTTGTCAGCCCAAGATAGCCCGCGATCGATTTCGCGTTCGCTTCCATATTGGAAACCGTCTGGCGTATGAGCTTCGGGCTGCCCGTACTGCCCGACGTCGTGAGCAAAAGGCCGAGATCCTCATGCAGCGCAAAGGGGGCGAGCCCCGTTTCGGAAAGCCGGCCCTCCGGCGAAAAAAGATACGACGGGTGATAGGCGGCGATCAAATTTTCAAGCAGCTTCCCGTCGATTCCCGCGTCAAGAAGCAGCGGCACAGCGCCCTTCGTGATACAGCCGATATAGCAGCAGAGCGAAGCGATCGTGTTTTTCGCCAAAATGAAAACCAAAGAACGGCTTTTCACAGCGTCGGAAACCTCGCCCGCGGCGTCAAGCAGCGCTCCGTATGTCAGGGCCGATCCGCTTTCGCTCACCGCGGCAGGGGCCGAGCGGTCTTTTTCATCCAATTGAAAAATCATTCTTCTTTACAGCGCGACATCGTACTTCGCCATGATTTCTTTCCCGATTTCAAAAGAAGAGAAATCAATAATATCGTCCGTATCCATCATGATATCAAAGGCGTCCTCAAGCTCCGCGATCAGCGCCATATGCCCCACGCTGTCCCATGCCTCGATATCCTGATATTTCAGCGCGGGCAAGGCGCTCTCGTCGCCCAGTTCAAACGTCGTCTTGAACGCTTCTATATACTTCTCCAAATTTGACATTCCTGTCCCTCCGATTTTCAATAATTTCCACAGCTCTTTCCATCATCACTTCGCTAACGCAACGATTATCTTTTCATAGATAGCTTTTTCTGTCAAGCCGTACTGTTCTAACATATACGCGTAGTCCCCGGCGTTTTGATAGGGGCCCGAAACGCCGATCGGCAGCTGCCTTGGCCTTTTCCCCTTCGCCGCATAGTATTCCGAAACGGCGCTCGCAAGGCCGCCCACCGTCCCATGCTCTTCCACGGTGACGATCAGCTCGCAGCCGGACAAGCGGTCAAGCAGTTCCCCGTCGATCGGCTTGATGGTATGCACATCGGCGACGGTCGCCGCAATGCCGTCCCGCTCTTCGAGCAAGCCCGCGGCGCCCATCGCCGCGTTCAAAAGGCTGCCCGCCGCGAGAATCGCGATTTCACCGCCGCCCCCAGGAAGGACGACCGCCTTCCCGATCTGAAAATCGTAATCCTCCTTGTAGATGATCTTGCTGTTCATCACGCCCGTCAGCCGCAGATATACAGGGCCCTCGTGCAGGGCGGCGGCGCGGACGGCCTTGTATACCGACAAGCCATCCGACGGGGACAGAATGACAATGTCGTTCATCGCGCGGATTGCGGCAAGATCCTCCACCGCGTAGTGCGTGACGCCGAACATCCCCATCGAAAAGCCCGCGCCGAATCCGACAAGCTTCACATTCTCCCGCATGTAGCTCATGAAATGCCGGATCTGCTCGCAAGCGCGAAGCGACGCAAAATTTGAAAATGTCGCCGCGAACGGGATGTTTCCGCCCGCGGCCAGCCCCGCCGCGATCCCGATCATATTTTGCTCGGCGATGCCGACATTGAAAAACCTGTCGGGGAAAGCCGCCGCAAAACGGTCCAAGCCCGAAGTGTTGCGCAAATCCGCGGTCAGGGCGACGACCCGCGGCTCGTCCTTGGCAAGGTCCGCGAGCGTGATCCCGAGCGTCCCCCGCTGACCGAGTATCGACATCGTTCTGATTGTACTTTTATTGATTTCCATGATTGTATTGCCGATCCCGCTCTATCGCGGCCAAAGCTTCTTCGAGCTGTGCGTCCGTCAGGCGGCTGTGGTGCCACTCCGCGGCATTTTCCATGAAAGGGACGCCGCGCCCCTTTACGGTTTCGGCGAGAATCAAAAGCGGCCGATCCTCATGCGCCGCGGAAAACGCGGACAGCAGCTGCTCCGGGTCGTGGCCGTCACAGGGTACGACTGCCCAACCGCAAGCCTTCCACATCCCCGCGATGTCAAAGAGCAAAATATCGGAAGACGCCCCGTCGGACTGCATGGAATTGTGATCGACAATCCCCACGATGTTCGACAGCTTGTGAAATCCCGCGTACATCGCGCTCTCCCAAATCGTCCCCTCGTTCAGCTCCCCGTCCCCCATATACACGAACACGCGAAAAGGGTGACGCCGGCAGGCCTCGCTGCGCGCGAGCCCGATCCCGTAGGAAAGGCCCAGCCCCAAACTGCCGCTCGAATATTCAATGCGGTGTTCGGGATGCTTGGACGGCTGCCCGGGGAAATTGCCCCCGTTCACCTCAAAAGAGAAAAATTCCCCTTCCGTGATCATGCCCGCTTCATACATTGCCGCGTAATAACCGAGCGCGCCGTGCCCCTTGCTCAAGATAAAGCGGTCACGGGCCGGGTCTGTTCGGTCCTCCTCATTCTTGTATAGGACTTCCTGAAAAAGCACGGTCAGAATCTCCGCTTCGCAGAGCGACGGGGCGATATGCGCGCCGTTGTTCCCGGCGGCATTGGCGCGCCTGAGAATATGCGCGCGCACGCGGTCGGCCGATTGCCCGAGCTCCCCGGCCCTCCCCGCGCTCATCGCATACCCCCGTCGACGCGCAAAACCTGCCCCGTGATGAAACTCGAGTAATCGGACGCGAGAAAGATCGCCGCGTCCGCAATCTCCGCGGGATCTCCGGCGCGGCGCAGGTCGACCGCCGCCCTTTGCCCGTCCACAACCTCCTTCGGCATGCTTGACAGCATATCTGTTTCCGTAATCCCCGGCGCGATACAATTGGCGCGGACGCCGGCCGGCCCAAGCTCGCGGGAGATGGATTTGCTCATTGTGATCACGGCGGCCTTTGACGCGCCGTATACCGTTTTCCCGGGGTTGCCGTCTATACCGGCCGAAGAAGCGATGCTGACGATACTGCCGCCGCCGCCGCGGGCCATCAGCTTTGAAATCAACTGCGTGAACAGATAGACCGCGAAGAAATTCACTTCAAACTGCTCCCGCAAATTCTCCTCCGAGGACATTTGAAACAGCGCGTTGTACGTAATCCCGGCGTTGTTGATGAGCGCGTCGACCGGGCGCTTCCCGCCGCGAATTTCCTTGACCGCTTCTTTCATTCCCTCTTTGTCCGTGACCTCAAGCCAAATCGGCCAAATCTCAACGCCGTGTTCCGACGCGAGCGCGGAAATCAGCTCTTTCTGCTCCGCTGTTTCCTGCCGCGCGTGCGCCCAAATATTCGCGCCGTTTTTTGCGGCGGCTGTTAGCGCCGCTTTTCCGATCCCGCGGTTTGTCCCGGTGATGATGATATTTTTCCCTCTGAGCACTTTTCTTACCTCTGCTTTTACGAAGCGTTACAGCCCGCCGTCGATCTTGACGATCTGCCCTGTGATATAGCTTGCCCTGTCCGACGCGAGAAACACGACGGTCTTTGCCACCTCGTCCGGCTGCCCGAAACGCCGCAGACTGCTTTTGGCGATCTGCGCCGCCGCGACATCCTCCGGCAGATCGGCCGTCATTGCCGTGGCGATGCTGCCGGGCGCGACCGCGTTGACGCGGATACCTTTCGGGCCGAGCTCCGCGGACATGGTCTTGGTCGCCGCAACCCACGCGGCCTTCGCCGCCCCGTACGCAAGCTGCCCCGGATTGCCTTCAATCCCCGTGACACTGGAAAAATTGACGATGCTGCCCTTTCCGTTTCGGAGCATGAGCTTCACGATATACTGCGTGAACGCGATTTGCGAAAAGAAATTGATTTGAAAAACAGTCAATAACTGCTCCTGCGTCACCATCGGGAAAAACGCGTCGATCGTCATCCCCGCGACATTCGCGAGAATATCGATCGGTTTTCCGGCCTTTCGGATTTCGGAAACAGCCGCCTTCACGCCGTCCTTATCCGAAAAATCAAAATACACCGGAACCACCAAACGGCCGTATTCCCGCCGCAAATCCGCCGCGAGCTCTGTGAACTCCGGCGTTTCGCGCTGCCCGCACGCGATGGCGTCGGCGCCGTTTTTCACCATTTCAATCAGCACGGCCCGCCCGATGCCCTGAATGCTGCCGGTAACAATTGCGGTTTTGCCTTCCAATAACATTGATTTGCGCTCCCTTGCTTTCAATCTTTCAAATACTATCTTTCAAATACAAATAGGCGCCCGGTCAGACAAAAATGACTTGGCCGCCCTTCAAATCGCCCGCCTCCATGATGGCCCCCGCGATCATAAACCCGGCGCCGAAGCCGATCATCATCAGCTTTTTCCGGCCGCCGGCAAACAGGCCGGGAAGCTCATCGACCAACAGCAGCGGAATAGAAACGCTGCTCGTATTGCCGTAATGCCCGATGTTAATCAGTACCTTTGCGGGGTCGATGTGCATTCGTTTTCCCAGAAACTTGAGCATATACGCGTTGGCCTGGTGCATGAGGACCGCGTCGATATCGTCCATTTCGCAGCCGCAGGACGCAAGCAAATCCGCCGCGAATTTCGGGATCTGCCGGAACATATACCGTGTAACCGCTTCCCCGTTCATATAGACCCGATCGTCCAAAGTGTTTTTTTCATTGGGGATATCCTTGAACGACTTCAGGAAAATCTCACTGACGTGTTCGCCGTCAACGAAGGTTTTGAACGCGGCCCGCGGCGCGCCGGGGCTCTCCTCGATCGCGGTCGCGGCCGCGGCGTCCCCGAAAAAGAGCGCGGTATCCGCGTCCGAACGGCTCACCGCCTTATGATGGCATTCCGCGTCAATCAGGATGATCCGGCCGCATTGCCCGAGCGCGATCATCTGATACGCCATCATCAGGCCGATCGGAAACGCCATACAGCCGTAGTTCGTGTCTGCGACAAAGGTGTCCGTCGAAAGCCCCAAGGCATGCTGTATCCGAACCGACGTAGGCGGGATCACAAAATCCGCGGTCTGGGAGTTGAAAATCAGCGCCCCGACGCTCTCCGCTTCCCAGTCAAGCTCCTCCATCAGCTTCTTTGCCGCCGCGATGCCAAGATCGCCGGAACTTTGGTTTTCCTTCGTAAAGTACAAAGTGTTTGTGCCGACAGTATTCCCGATACGCTCAATGAACGCTCGGTCGAAATACTTTTCCCCGACTTCCGCTATGGTCCTTTTGTTATCCGGGACGGCGCAGACGATGCCGGAGATTCGGGCGTTGTTCAATAGGATTTTGCTCACTTATTATTACCGTTCTTTATCGTTTCTATATCAATATATCCGGACGAAATTTCTAAGTAAAAGAATACCATAATGCCCGAAGCATTTCAATCACCCCCATTGCAAGTTTGTGGACGAATGCGCGCTGTTCGTAATATAATAAAACCGAGCAGAACAGAAAAGGCAGAAAAGACTGAAAAGAACGATCCGGTAAATAAGGGAGTGTTACAAAACAAGGAGATGGGTATGAAAAAGGATATTGGACCTTCCGAATTGGTGTTTCCGACGCCGGTTTTTATCGCCGGTACGTATGACGCGAACGACGTTCCGAACGCGGTAACGCTTGCTTGGGGCGGCGTCGCGTGCTCGTCGCCCGCGGCCGTTTCTATCGCGGTGCGTCCGTCGCGTTACAGCTATGAAAATCTGATGCTGCGGAAAGCGTTCACGATCAATCTTCCTCCCGCGAAGTACGCGAAAGAAGCTGATTATTTCGGTATCGCGTCGGGCAAGAACGGGAACAAGTTCGCGGCGACGGGGTTGACGCCGGTCAGAAGCGAATTTGTTGACGCCCCGTATATCGAAGAATTTCCGTACAATATGGAGTGCGAGGTCACGCATACGCTTGACCTTGGGTCGCACACGCTGTTTATCGGCGCCGTGAAAAATGTAAAGGTCGGCGAAGAGCTGCTGGGTGAAAACGGAAACCTCCTATGGGAACGCGCCGGATTTTTGACATACGACGGCGCGGACAGAACTTATCGGCTGCCCGGCGAGATCACAGAAAAAGCATTCCGCGCAGGGCTCATATTTCGCACAGAAAGCGAGAACAACGCCGGCTGAAAAAACAGGAGAACGATCCAAAGACAGGCGAAGCCACCCCCGTCTTATAAAAAACACCCCGGCAGGTTCGCGATCCCTGCCGGGTTTTTATGTGCTCTTTTGTAGGATACTCCTCCGACTACCCAACCGGGCTGCCTAGTCTTCCTACGTTCATAATATATCATGGCTTTATGTGAAGTTCAACTACTCGGGTCTTCCGCAGCATAGGAAAATAGGCGAGGCTGAAACCCCTTGCAATTTCAGGCCGCGGAGGATGTTTCAGTTTGATTACAAATGAATATTTATGCGTGTAAATATATGTAAAGC
>JAITNA010000139.1 GCA_031290715.1 Eubacteriales Family XIII. Incertae Sedis bacterium
ACGCCGTTCGTCGCAAGCAAAGCCGTGCTGAGCGTGAACGGCTGCCCGGCATAGATATCAGCCTGCCCGTAACTCGCCGATTTCAGCACAAAACCGGTCCCCTTTACATCTACGGCGGCACCGTCCTGACCGGGATCGGCGGGCTCCGGCGCCGCGGGGGCCGTATATTCCTCGCATTGGTGTACGTCAAGCGCGTAGGTAACGACATCGGCGGCATCCCCCGCGCCGTAGAAAATATCGCAGCGGAACGTCTTTCCGATGCCGGTATAGATCATGTTCTCGAAACGGAGCGTATAGCTCCACCCCTTCCCGGCGGCGGCCGGCGCCGCCAGATTCGCGATCTTGATGTTGCCCTGCCCCGGTATGAGAAACGAATCCGTATTCAGGCGCGCCTGCGGTTTGGGCTGATTCCCGCCCGTATATTTCGCCAAAAACGAACGGTCGTCGCTGACGTTCAAAACAATCGTGACCGTGTTGTCTTTCGTGATTTTCCCCGTGTAGCCGACGACCCCGCCGGATTCGACGGAATAGCCGGTCACGCGCAGCGAACCATCGTCGGCCGGCGCGGGAGCGGCGGCCGCAAAGGATGCCGGCACAGGAACAAGCAGCAAAGCCAGCAGCGCCGCGGTGCCCCAACACAAGGCGGCGGATCTAAATCGTTTTCTCATCATCTTCCCTCCATAGTTTTGTTATACTGTGTCTATCAGCGGTATGCAGATTGCCCCTGCCGCATACCGCTGAATAGACACATCATGTCGATACCTCCGCAAACAACGCTTCCCTTCTTTTGCGCTTTACTTCATCATTTTGCAGTTCGTTGCCGACGACCCGGCCGTCGAGGAGCGTCACAATCCGATCCCCGCAGTCGGCCAACTCCGGTTCGTGTGTCACCATCACAAAGGTAATCCCGTATTTTTCGGCTTGCGCCAACATGACGCTCAATACCTGCTTCGTGGTATGGGTATCCAAATTTCCCGTCGGCTCATCCGCGAAAATCACCTTGGGCTTCGCGATAAAGGCGCGCGCAATGCCCACCCGCTGCTGCTGACCGCCGCTCATCTCCATCGGCTTGTGCCCGGCTCTGTCCGCAAGGCCCATATGTTTCAGCTCCCGCTTCGCCGCGGAAAGCCTTTCCTTCCGGCTCATGCCGGCAAACATCAGCGGCAGGGCAACGTTCTCCGCCGCCGTCAGCTGCGGAAGCAGATTGTAGCTCTGAAACACAAAGCCCAGATTTTCCTGCCGAAAAATCGCCAGACGGTTTTCGTCCATCGCGGAAACCTTCTCCCCTGCGACAAAAACGCCGCCTTTCGTCGGTTTTTCAAGCCCCGCCAACATATTCAGCAAGGTGGATTTCCCGCTGCCGCTTTGCCCGACGATGCAGCAAATCTCCCCGCTGAAAATCTCCAGATTGATATCCGCGAGCGCGACCACTCTTTCTTTCCCGACACGATAGACCTTTCTCAGCCCTTTCGTGAGAACCATTGCCGTCACTTTTTCATCGCTCCGTTTTCTCCTGACTCCGCAGCTTTTCATACTTCCGTATCCCGCGGCGCTTCCAAGCGCAACACAGGGACACAACATTTAATAATCATATCATTACGGGAATGAATATCAAACATTAATTATCAGAGAAAGTCTTACATTTTTCTTAAGGGTACTCTCACCGATTCATTTCCCGGATGGCTTTCAGGATGATGATGGCGGTCACGTACTGATCCGCCGTTTCAAATTCGTTCAGAATATCTTTGATTTTGTTGTTGTAGGATTCCCGGTCGATGACGGCCGTTTCCTCGTTGATGGGAAACAGATCGTTCGCGGTCACATCCAAAATCCGCAGCAATGACAGCAGCTTTTCCAGACTGAGCTGCTTCTCGCCGCGTTCCGTACTGGCGTAATATTTCGTGGTAATGTCGAGCTGTTCCGCGACATATTCCTGCGTCAGATTTTGCGCCTGGCGAAATTTCTGTATTCGTTTGCCGATTTCCTGTGACAGTTCGTTTTTCATATGTAGTATTATATTTGCTTGTTGGCATTCAAATAACCGCCCGATAGGGGCAGTACCATCTCCATCAGGGGCAATCCAAGCCTATCATACGAATAATAAAGAAAAATAAAACGTGCTTATTCAGGGGTATGGTTTCTTTTAGCGGGTAGTGTATTGCTATTTAGGGCAGTTTGTGTGTATAATTGCACAATACAATTGGATGAAAGCGGAAAGGGAGGATGAGCATGACCGAAAACAGAGTGGGATTCACGGCGCTTCTGCGTGTGCGGGACGAATTGTCCCCGCGAAATTTCAGGAAGCGGTATCTCATCGCTTTTCTCATCTTCCCCGCTTCTGTGATCATCGGCGACCTGCGTTATCTCGATCAGGATATGGCGCTGTTCGGGATGGACTCGACCACCCTGATTCTGACGGCGCACGGTATCGGATGGCTTGTCACGGCCTTTCTCCCGCGGCGGCATTTGCTGACCGCCTTCCGCTGCGCGGCGGCGCTTTCCGCGGCGGCGCTGCCCTTTCAGATATTCATGGACGCGGGGCTGACACGGCTTTGGATTTATTTGTTTTTTCATTTTGTGAACGGCGTATGCGTCGCGTACGGCGTCTATCTGTTCTGCTTTTTTTTCAATAATGTGGAACGTTTTTTCGCGATGGTGATTTTGCAGCTCTATTACGCGGCGATTTATCTGTTTTGGGATATTACGGCGGTTGCTGATTTCTTAAAGACTTACGGATCCGCGGCCGCAATGCTGCTTGTACTGATTATCGCCATACTCTTCCGGGATCGTGATGTGCAGACGCCGATTTCCTCGGAACCGCTCAAGGGCTCGGCGGTTCCGCTCGTCCTTTCGATCGACGTGATCTATTTCGTGCTGATGCTCATGACGCTGTATATCGAATACGCGGAAACGAGGGTATCAAGCGCCCTGTTCGGCGTCGGCGCGTTTGTTTCCGTCGCCGTCGTCTTTATTATTCAATTGCTTGTCAACAAGAGCGCGCTCTATATCTGGTCGCTGTGCCTGATTCTCGTCGTGCTTGGGGTCGCCGCGCTGCTTTTCGACGATGCCGCCGCCATCGCCGCGGGGTCCTTTGTCTACGGTCTGGGCGACGGTCTGGGCTATGTGATCATCTTTTACATGCTCGGGTACGCGATCAAACGCAGCAATTCGTACAAGATGTTCCGGCTGTGCTGCCTCGTGACGGCCTTTGAGTATGTGTTCGTCAACGGCGTTTTCGACTATGCGTACGCGCATATGGATTTGCCCAATCATAATATCGCGTTCGTGATTGTGATCGTTCTCGTCTGCGCTTGTTTTTTCCTCGCCCCCGCCTTGCAAAAACGGCTTTTCGATGCCGACTGGACGGACGGTTTCCATATGATCGACGTCATGGCCTACGCGCACGAAGCGACGGCGGTTGAGGAAACCATCGCGGCGGACGGTCTGGGCTTGACGCCGCGGGAAAAGGAAGTATTCGTCCTGCTGCTGACGGATATGTCACAAAAGGAAATCTACGCCAAGCTGAAAATCAGCAACGGCACTTTCAATTTTCACGCCGCAAACCTCTACCGCAAGCTCGGCGTCCAAAGCCGCGTGGAGCTTTTCACGAAGCACAAAACGTAATATTATTGCAAAAGCCCCGCGCGCGCCCATGATCCGTCAAAATATCTTCCTCTGAAATTATAAATTTTTTTCGTTGAAATTTCAACGCTTATCGCTATACCCATAAACTTTTATGGGTATGCAAATATTCCTGTTTGCGGTAGATTTTTCATATCAGGAGCGGACGGAAAACAAAAGATAGGAGGGAAAGAAATGGCGAATGATCTTTTTGGAGGGCTTGGAAATCTCGGGGCGCTCGGAGGGCTGGCGAAGGGGCTTTCGGGCTTGATGCCGCAGGACGACCCGAACGTAAAGATGTTCAACGCGCAGTCGGAGCTTTCGGATTTGCAGAAGCAGGAAGCCGAGGCCTACACGGAAATCGGCAAGAAAGCCTACGCGCGGGATCCGGCGGGATTCCCGGCCGAGGGCGAAAAGCTCAAGCTGATTCAGAGCAACCTCGCGGCGGCCAAGGCGAAACTCGGGAACGCGCAGTCGGCGCAGCAGGCGGATGCCGCGGCAAAGCAGGAAGCGGAAGCCGCGAGCACCTGCCCGTCCTGCGGCACGGTCAACCCGGAAGGCGTGAAGTTTTGCCAGGAATGCGGCGCAAGGCTCGGCGTACCGACCAAAACGGTCTGCCCGTCCTGCGGCGCGGGAAACCCGCCGGGTACGAAGTTTTGCGGAGAATGCGGCGCGAATATGGGATAGGGATCAGAGATCGGGATGAACAGAAAGGCGAAGCGTTCAGGGGAAATGATAGGAGGAAGGGTTTGATGAAAATGAGAAGATTCAGCAGCGGCGCGCGGCGTGTTTTCGCGGGCGCGGCGGCCATGGCGATTGCGGTCGTCCTCGCCGCCGTACCGCCCTTGGCCGCGGGTTCTTACGCGGGCGAATCGGCGGGCGCGGACGTGATTGCGGCGGCGGCGGCCGAGCCAACGGCCGGGGATATTGTGTATTTCGGGACGTATCCGCAGACCTTGATCGGGCATTCGGAGGATGTGGGCGTGCCGGACGTCCCCTACCGGAGCGTGACCTATACGGACAAATATTACGAAGAGCAAAACGGGACCTATTATTACGCGGCGGAGCCTGTCGCATGGCGGGTGCTTGCGAAAGACGGCGGGCGGCTTTTCCTGCTGTCCGAGAAACAGCTGATCGGCGGGATTGCGTACAACGATGTCATAGGACCCCCCGCGGCGATTCAGTGGAGCGGCAGCACGATGCGCGGCTATCTGAACGGCACGATGATCGGCGATTTGTTCACGGCCGAAGAGCAAACGGCGGTCGCCGCGGCGCGCCTTGTCAACGATACGGATTTCGATTTCCGAAACGGTGAGGACGGCGCCGTGACAGACGACAAGCTGTTCCTGCTGTCGCTTCGGGAGCTGCTCGCGTACCTCCCCGAAATGGCGAGCCGGGAAGCGCCCATCACGGATTTTGCGGACGACAGAGGCCAATACGCACAGCCGCGGTCGGAAACGCCGAACCACGGAGCGGTGTCCACGGCGTGGTGGCTGCGCGAAGGCGGCCC
>JAITNA010000157.1 GCA_031290715.1 Eubacteriales Family XIII. Incertae Sedis bacterium
GCGCGTCCCGCGTCCGAGATCGCGCGCTTGGCCGACGTCGATGTTCCCGAAGGCACGAAGCTCATCCTCGTCGAGGAAAACGGCGGCTACGGCAACGAGTTCCCGTTCACGGGCGAGAAGCTTTCCCCTGTCGCGGGTATCCGCAAGGCGAAGGATTTCGACGACGCGCTCGACAAAATGCTGAAAATCCTCGATTATCAAGGCAAGGGGCATTCGGTTTCCATTCATACGGCGCTTGATGAACGCGTTACAAAGCTCAGCGACATCGTTCCCGTCTGCAAGGTCGTTGTCAATCAGCCCCAGTCGCTGACGAACAGCGGCAGCTGGACCTGCGGCTATCCCGTGTCGATGACACTCGGCTGCGGCACGTGGGGGCACAACAGCATTTCGCACAACGCGACATGGAAAGACCTGCTCAATTTCACGTATGTGAGCCGGGAGATTCCGAATTGGCAGCCGTCCGACGACGAGCTTTTCAGTGACAAGATCAGAAACGCTTTTAACTAAGAGGTGATATCGTGACTACGATCAAAGATACAAGTAAAAAATACAATTTGCATTCCTGGTCCGCGCAGAAGGCGCTGAACCCCATCGTCGTATCGAAGGCGGAAGGCATCTATTTCTGGGACGAGGACGGCAACAAATATTACGACATGAGCGCACAGCTTGTGAATTCCAATCTGGGACACGGAAACAAGGCGCTTATCGGCGCCATCAAGGACCAGGCCGAAAAACTGCCCTTCATCGGGCCGGCCTACGCGATTGACGTCCGGAGCGAAGCCGCCCGGAAAATTGTCGAATTTGCGGGCCCGGCCTTCGAGGGCGGCAAGGTGTTCTTCACAAACGCGGGCGCGGAAGCGAACGAAAACGCGCTCAAGATGTGCAAGGCGTTCACGGGCCGCTGGAAGTTCCTTTCGATGTACAACTCGTACCACGGATCGACTTTCGGCGCTTCGGAGCTCACGGGCGAACCGCGCAGGTTCCCCGCCGAGCCGGGCGTACCGGGCTTCTACCATTTCGAGGGCCCCTACCCCTACCGCGCGCCGAAACAGGTCGTGTTCAAGGACGAAGCCGATGTGACGGAATATTATCTCGCGCGGCTTGAGGAACGGATCACGCAGGAAGGGCCGAAGCTGATCGCGGGAATCTTCGTGGAAACCGTCGTCGGTTCCAACGGCGTGCTTGCGCCGCCGGCCGGCTACCTGAAAGGCGTCAAAGCCCTGTGCGAAAAGTACGGGATTCTGCTCGCTTGCGACGAGGTGATGGCGGGATTTTACCGGACGGGTACGAAGTTTGCCTTCCAGCAATTCGACGTCAAGCCCGACATCGTGACCTTTGCGAAAGGCTCCACCTGCGGCTATGTGCCGCTCGGCGGCGTGATTGTCAAAAAAGAGATCGCCGAGTTCTTTGAAGAAAACAAGATGTGGAACGGCCTGACCTATTCGGCGCACCCGATGGGATGCGCGGTGGCCTGCGCCGCGATCGACGAGTACGAAAGGCTCGGTATCGCGGACAATGTGGCGAAGGTCGGAAAGGTTCTCGGCGAGCTCTTGGACGAGCTGACGGTCAAACACGTCAGCATCGGGCAGGCGCGGCACATCGGTTTGTTCGCGCAGGTCGAGCTTGTGAAAGACCGGGCGACAAAAGAGCCTTTGGACGCGGCGGCGATGGCGAAGATTATCGGCATGCTGAAGCAGGAAGGCTTTGCGACATACAACAATGAAAACGGCGTAATGGTATCGCCTCCGCTTATCATTACCGAGGAAGAGCTGCGCGCTGCCCTCGTGATCTTCGATCGTATCTTAGATTCGGTCGATACCATGATACGTGGGTAAAATGGCCGGCTAGTACGTACATGATAGGGTGCGCTTGTCGAAAAATCGGGCGCCCCTATCCTCCCTTTTTGCCTGGGGGAGTTTTTCTTAAAAGAACAATCCGGGGATGAAGTAGGAGATCAGCGACATAATAAGCGCCGCGGTGAGGACGCCGAGGGCGATGGTCGGGAACGCCCGCTTGATCTGAATATCAAAAATGACCGCGACGAGCGACCCCGTCCATGCCCCCGTGCCCGGCAAGGGGATTGCCACAAGCACAAAAAGCCCGAATAACTCGTATGTGTGTATCTTTTTCTCCGCTTTGCGCGCTTTCCCTTCGAGCCAGTGAACCAACTTCGCGGTATGCTTGTTCCGGTCCATCAACCTCAATATCTTGCGCAGAAAAAACAGAATCAAAGGGACAGGCAGGATGTTCCCCGCAAGGCAAATGAGAAAAGCCTGCAGGAACGGGAGGTTCATGACCGCGGAAAAAATCAGCCCGCCCCGCACCTCCGTGATCGGAAGCATCGATATGACAAAGGCCGCGATCTCCGGAGGCAGGGCTTCAAAAAGGTCGAAGATTCTTTCCATGCGCCCAGTATATCCTATTTTTCGGGAAAATGACAGGCGCTGAGCGCGAGCGCGGTCTGCGCCGGCAGATAGAACGCCCACATGAGCACGGCCGCCAAACCGTAGGCCGCGCTGCCCGGCGGCTGCGTGTTGAACTGAATCACATTGATGTCGCAAATCATGAAAAGAACCATGCCCGCCTGTGCGAGAACACGCTTGCCATAAGGGAGCTTCGTGAGAAAGGCCGCCGCTGTAACCGCGATAATAAGGGCACCGTAGCCGATGCTGACGGTAACGAAAAACGCCGACGCACCCGCATTTTCCGCGCCCCCCGCGCGCAGGATGGCGGCGACCACGCAAACAATCGCGCCGCCGAGCCCAAAGGGAAACCACCGGGGCTGATAACGCCGCAAAGCGGTCAGGTGGGCGCCGAAAAATATAAGAATCCCCGCCGCGAAAAAGGGCGTGAAAAGCAAAAAGTAATCCGCGATAAGCGTGAAGCCGAGAACAATCGTCTGGAGCCGCGCGTCCTGTTTGGCCGCGGTCCATTCCGCCGCGTCCCGGCTGTCCGCGGTCCGGTTGCCGATCGTGTCCCGTTTGCCGCCCGCGTCCCGCCGCCGGGCCGCGTCCCGCCACGCGAACGCCGCGATACAAAGACACACGGCAATGCCGCAGTATTTCAACATCGCCGAAAGAAAAGCCCCGCGCTCCGCAAAAAAATCGCAAAGCAGAAAAGCGCAATACAGCGCCCCGTTCAAAAAAATCAATGCAATAATCTTTTTGTCAAACAAAATTTCACCTCATAGCATGAATCATAGCATGAATCGTTACATAGCCGATGCAACCACAATCTTGTCATTCTATGATACAATCCAGTGGTCGGCGAATCAAGCAGAGGTGTATATGAAAACTTCAAACGCTCCAAACTTAAAAAAAGAAAAATACTTCTCGGCCCCGAACATCTGCGCGGCGCTGTTTCTCGCCCTGTTCATCCTCTCGTTCTCCGTCGTGTTCACGCTTTTTTTCCGCCCCCTGTACGCGTATGATATCGGCGCCCTCGACATCCCCGCCCGGTCGGGCCTGCCGGAAGCCGAGGTCCGCGCCAACTACGATGCCCTCATCGACTACAACTCCGTCTTTGCGCGCGGCGATCTCGAATTTCCGACCCTGCCCATGTCGGAATCCGGCCGTATCCATTTCGGCGAGGTGAAACGCATCTTCTCGGCCTTTCAAATCCTGCTCCTCCTCTCGGCCGCCGGCGCCGCCTTGCTGTGCGCCCGGCAGCTTCGCCGGGGCCGCGCGAAATTCCTGAAACTCGGCGGTATCGCCGCCGCCTGTATCCCCCTCCTGCTCGGTGCGGTCACAGCCGCCGCAGGTTGGGAACGCGCCTTCGTCCTGTTCCACAAATTATTTTTCAATAATAATTTTTGGCTCTTTGACAGCGCGGCCGATCCCGTGATTCTCATCTTGCCGGACGCGTTTTTCCTGCACTGCCTGATCATGATTCTAAGCCTGCTCGCAGGCCTATCCGCCGCGTCCATCCTCGCGGGAGCGGCGCTCACCCGGAAAAAATAAAATAAAGAAGCACGGGAACGAACCGTCCCCGTGCCTCCAAGACTCTTTGGCCATGCGGAAATAATTCTATTATCGCGCGGGGCTTAGGACGCTCCCGATCCGTCGCCGTCGCCGGACGTGCCGCCCAGTGCGGCCAATTGGTCAAGCGTGATCGGCGGCTCGCCCGTTGTGGGATCGACCTCAATGAGGTATTCGATCGTAAATTCCTCTTTCAGCACACTCTCGATATTCTCCGAAGCGCGCTGCCCCTGGAGATAGTTGACAATGCTTTCCTTGGCTTCGTCAAACGGCTGTACGGACTCCTCCTGGCGGTCGGTCAGTTTGATGATGTGGTAGCCGAACTCCGTTTCCACAACATCGCTGATCTCGCCCGCTTCCAGCGCGAAAGCCGCTTCCTCAAACTCGGGAACCATCTCGCCCGCGCCGAAAGAACCCAAATCGCCGCCGCTCGCGGCGCTGCTGTCGTCGCTGTATTCCGCCGCCAATTCCGCAAAATCCTCCCCGGCCTTGGCTTTCGCGAGGATGTCCTCGATCTTCGCCCGATTCTCGTCCGTGTGATCGGCGTCGGTGATCAAAATATGGCTGGCGCTGACCGAGAAAGGCGTGGTGAAATAAGTCGGGTTTGCATCGTAATAGGCCTGCGCTTCCTCATCCGTGATGGGGTCCGCTTCCGCGACCTCCGTATTGTAGGCCTCGTAATACTTATTCCCCTCAAGGAAGTATTTCATATCCGAGCGCGTGAACCCCAAGCCCGGCAGATCGGTTTCGGTGATTCCGGCCGATGTCATGAAACTGTCGGCCGCTTCGTCGATTTCCGTTTTCGCGTCCGCGTCGATGATCTCTTTGCCCTCGTCCTTGAAATGCTGCCGCAGCATCTCCGTTTCCACGCACAAATAGATAAGGACCTGATTTTCCCAGACAGTGAGTTCCTGTTCGGAAAGCCCTTCCGTCGTTTGCCCGTTTATGTAATACATTGCGAACGCCGCGACCCCTTCCAGCAAATCCTGCGTGATTTCAGCGTCGTTCACCTTTGCCGCAACATCGCCCTTACTCCCGCAGGCCGACAAAGAGAATGCGGCGATTACCAGCAGGCAAAGCGCGCATATTAAAGATTTCTTAATCCCATTCATGAAAAGTAGCTTCCTTTCTTTCCGCCTCTCGGCCCCGAGCGTTTTGTTACAATTACAGTCAATATATAATAACAGACTTTAACGAAACTGAAAAGCGGCATGAAAAAAACATCCGCTTGACTCGGTGAAAACTCTTGTTGTATAGTGGAAAAGCAAAATTTTACAAGAATGAAACGTTTATTAATTTTGAAATGCGATACAATAACAAAAACAGGATACCGCCGGGAGAAGATTTTATTTGAGTGCCAAGCTTGCAAAAATACCGCAAATAACGGATAAGGAAGAGTTTTACGCCATTGTGGAGCGCGCGAAGGGCGGCGATGAGGCCGCGTTCAAGGCGCTCGTGGAGAACAAGGCGCGAAGCATTCTTTTTCAGACAAACAGCATGCTCAAGAACCCTCATGACGCGGAGGACGCGGCGCAGGAAGTTGTGCTGATTCTGTACAAAAACATCAGCCGTCTTCGCAACCCGCGCGTTTTCAACGCCTGGGCGAATCGGATTATTATTAACACATGCAAAGCGATGCTCGGAAAAAAAGATCGAAGAAAAGAAGACTTTGTTGTTGAGGAGTTTTATGATATTATAAGCGATAAAGATATTGATTTTATACCTTCCGCAAGTCTTGAGGACGAAGAAGCCCGTGATCGGATTGTTCGGCTGATAGACTCACTGCCGGGGCGGCGGCGCGACGCGATTCGGATGTACTTCTTTCAGGAGATGAGCTACGCCGAGATCGCCGTCGAGATGGATGTTAGCGTACAGGCGGTATCTTCCTACATCGCGAAAGGAAGAAATCAGATTCGGAAAAGTCTGGGGGACATCCGATGACAAGGCAAAATGTCGCAAAGAAAAAGAGGACGCCCCTCATGCTGAACGGAATCCCGTTCGAGTATGAGTCGATTCTCAGTGCGCTCGACGCCATGCCCATTGACAGGAAATCCGCTTTCATCATGTACCATTTGGACGAGATGGAGCCGGACGAGATTGCAATGGCGCTGCAAATTTCCGAGCGCAAAGCCGCCGCCGAGTTGAAAAAAGCGCAAAACGCGGTTATGCAAGTTATTGAAAAAGATACGGGAGGGAAAATCCCCGCGGGACAGGAAATAATCGGATCCGCCGCGGCGCTTTTCTCGCGTGCGTTGGCGGACAATGCGCGGGATGCGTATGACGACGCGGCCATCGACAGCTTCGTCAGCCGCTCCATGACGAAAGTGCGTTGGATGGGGCCGGACGAGCCGGAGGAAACTTCCGCGCGGGCGGCAAAGATCAGCCGGCGCCCCATGTGGCTCAAACCGGTCATAGCAAGTATCGCGATCGCGGTTCAGGCGATTGCGCCGTTCAAGATATTGGCGATTTTCGCGGTCGCCGCCGTAGCGGTAAGCGGCGGCGCGGCGATTTACCTCAGCCATCTCCCGGACGAGGACATCGGCGGCGACAATATCCCCCCTATCGCAACACCCGCGGCGCCTGACGCCGAAGAAACCCCGCCGGAAGGGATTTTGCCGGATGGGGCGGGCGCGTCGCCGACGGAGGAAGTCCCGGACGAACCCCCGGCCGTTGTCCCCGCGCCCCCCGCGGCCGATCCGGATCAGACGGCGGCGGACAAGGAAGCATTCTTAGCGAGCGAGGCTTATCTGAAAGCCGTCGAATCCGGCGCCATCGTACTCTCGGAAGCGGACTGCCACTGCGGTCACGTCAATCCCGGCAGAGCCGAAGCCGCCAATATGGACCCCGAGCGGGGCGCGATTACATGGGTGATCAAAAAAGGCGACGGCGCGGCGCTGTATTCCGGCAAAGGCGGGACGGTTACCGCCGAACTCGGCGCGCTCTATAAGGACTGCGGCGACGGAAACTACATCATCGCGTTCACCTACACGGCCGGCGACGGCATGACGGTAGAAAAAGAACGCGCCATTACGATCGATACCGGGACAATCACGGAAAACCAATACGAATAGAGCTTCGGAAGCACGATAGGAAGCACGGGGACGGCAGACCGGAAGCGCGGGGCCGGTTCCCGCGCTTCCTTTTTTGCAGTAACTCTTGTTTCGTGTTATTATTGAGAAAAGAAAGCGCCGTTAAAAATAAGGAGTCATTCTTATGACCAAACTCGAATACACTTTCACAAACGACGCGCTGTTCAAAATGCTGTTCGTGAAGCATATCGACTTGCTTAAACGGCTTGTCTGCGAGCTGATCGGGTTGTCGTTTGACAGCATTGAAGAGTTTGTAATAACGAATCCCGAGATGCCGCCCGAAACGTTGAGTGACAAATTTTGTCGTCTTGACATCAATATGACGGTTGACGGGCAGCGGGTGGACCTCGAAATTCAAGTAGCCGACGAGGGCGACTACCCGGATCGCTCCCTGTATTATTGGTCGCGTGATTTTTCAACCGCGCTCGGGGCGGGTCAGGAATATTCCGCGCTTCCCCGTACCGTGGT
>JAITNA010000153.1 GCA_031290715.1 Eubacteriales Family XIII. Incertae Sedis bacterium
ACAACTCCGGCGATACCTTACTGGGCATCGTCAACGATATATTGGACCTCTCCAAGGTGGCGGCGGGAAAACTCGACCTGATCCCCGTGGACTACGATATGCCCAGCTTGTTAAACGATACCGTTGTGCTAAACAGCGTGCGCATCGGGTCCAAGCCGATCCGCTTCAATCTGCTCATCGACGCCGACCTGCCCGGCCGGCTGAAAGGCGACGATCTGCGGGTCAAACAGATTTTTAACAATTTGCTTTCCAACGCGTTCAAGTATACAAAGGAGGGAAAGGTAGATTGGGAGGTGAAATGTGAGCGCGACGGCGATATTGTGTGGCTGACCTCACGGATCACCGATACCGGCATCGGCATTTCCCCCGAAAATCTGGAAAAACTATTCTCGGAATACGGTCAGGTGGATAAAAAGAGCAATCGGAAAATCGAGGGTACCGGCCTGGGTCTTTCGCTCACCAAAAAGATGGCGGAATTGATGGATGGCGGCATCACGGTGGAAAGCGAATACGGCACAGGCAGCGTCTTTACCGTCCGCATCAAGCAGGGTTACGTGAACGATATCCGCATCGGCGCGGATGTGGCGGAGAAATTGATGAACGCTCAATACACCGACGATAAGCGTACCCGCAGCGCCCGCCTTGTCCGCAGCAACATTCCATATGCCCGCGTGTTGGTCGTAGACGATGTCGCGACCAATCTTGACGTTGCGCGCGGCCTGCTGAAGCCTTACAACATGCGGATCGACTGCGTGTCCTCGGGCATAGAGGCAATCAGGCTTCTCAAAAAGGGCGAGCCGCGCTATGACGCGGTATTCATGGATCATATGATGCCGGAAATGGATGGCATTGAAGCGACACGCATCATTCGCGAGGAAATCGGCGGCGACTACGCCAAAAACATTCCCATTATCGCGTTGACGGCAAACGCCATCGTCGGCAATGAGGACATGTTCCTCGGGAAAGGATTCCAGGCTTTCATTGCCAAACCCATCGACATCATCCGGCTTGACGCCATCATCAACCAGTATATCCGCGACAAAGCGCGGGAGGGAAAACTGAGCGCGGAGCTTCTGAATGGTTTCGGGACAACATCGGAAAATGATCCCGGAACAACGTCAGAAGGCGGGACTGCTTCAAATATGGGGGCGTCCGCCGCGATTTTTGCGAACAGCGTTGCGGAAGGCGTTGATTTGGAAGAAGGATTGGAACGTTTCGGCCGTGACGCGTCAGCTTATCGCGATGTCCTTCGTTCCTTTGTGAAAAACACACCGCCGCTCCTAGGCCGAATGCGCGGCGTCAGCGCGGAAAATCTCCCCGCGTTCACAGTGACCGTTCACGGCGTCAAGGGAAGCTGTTACGGGATATGCGCGGGGCCGGTCGGGAAGATGGCCGAAGCGCTTGAACAGGCCGGAAGAAACGGAGATTTTCACTTTGTGAAAACGCATACCGCGGCCTTCTTTGAAGCGGCGGAAAAGCTTTTGTTCGATCTTGCGGGGATCTTGAAGCGGATTGAAACGGCGTTGGACAAGCCTGTCATGAAAGAACCCGATCCGGGCTTGTTGGCCGAACTCGGAGCCGCCTGCAGGATGTACAGCATGGATCGAATCGACGGGATTCTTTCCGAATTGGGGGAAAATGAATATGAGAACGGAGCGGAGCTGCTCGAGTGGATCAGGGAAAAAGTAGAATTTTCCGAGTTTGCGGAAGTCGGCGAGAAATTGTCAAGCGAGTTCGATTTTGAAATTTTGCGTGAAATTGCTCTTTGATCGGAGAGTCGTCTAAAATAATGTCATTCCCGCATTCGCGGGAATGACTGCGGCGGTTTGTTTCATCGTTAAGGTTCTTACAGACCTTTATTCCGAGACCAACTCGACGGCGCTGTTCGTATAGACCTTTTGCACATCGTCGTTTTCATCCAAGGCGTCGATGAGCCGGACGAGCGCCCGCAGGTCGGCGTCATTCTTCGGCGCGGTTTCCATGTTGGGGATATACTCGACATCCGACTCCGCAAGCTCATAGCCCGCGCCGCGCAGCGCTTCCGCCACCGCGAGAAAATCATCGGGCGTCGTGCGGATTTCAAAAAACTCATCGGCGTCGATGATGTCCTCAAGCCCGGCGTCAAGGCCTGCTTCCATGATGGCGTCCTCGTCGGCGCCGGCGCCCATTTCGATGAGGATAACGCCCTTCCGCTCAAACATATAGGAAACGCAGCCCGGAACGCCCAGATTGCCGCCAAAGCGGTCAAAGGCGTGTTTGACCGCCGACGTCGTCCTGTTCTTGTTGTCCGTCAGCACATCTACGATCACCGCGACGCCGCTCGGCCCGTAGCCCTCGAAGCTTGCCGTTTCATAGGACTCGCCCTCCAGTTCGCCGGTCCCTTTCTTGATGGCGCGCGTAATCTTGTCGTTGGGCATGTTGATGCCCCTCGCCTTGTCGATCGCGTTTTTCAGCGAAGCGTTGCTCCCCGGGTCGCCGCCGCCTTTCGCCGCAACCATGATCGCCCGCGCGTATTTCGTAAAGATCGCCGCCCGCTTATTGTCCTGCGCGGCCTTGCGCCCCGCTATCGTTCCGTGCCGTCCCATACCCTGCTCCTTTTATTTCCACTGCAAGCTCATTGTTATTCTACCATACCCAGACCGTCCGCGTCATCTATCCGCATTGCCTTCTTGTCGAGATTTTTGTACGCCGTCGCCATCATGAGTTTGATCCGGTTGAGCTGATTGACATCGCTCGCCCCCGGATCATAGTCGATGGCCGCGATATTGGCCAAGGGATTGTACTTGCGCAGCGGCTTCATCATCCCCTTGCCCACCACATGGTTGGGCAGACAGGCGAAAGGCTGCATGCACACGATGTTCTCCACGCCGCTGTCGATGAGCTCCACCATTTCCCCGGCCAAAAGCCAACCCTCTCCGCACTGATTGCCGAGCGCCGTGACCTTTTCGGCCTTCTTCGCCAGTTCGCCGATATAGAGCGGCGGGTGAAAGCGCGCGCTTGCCGTGAGCGCCTTTCTCGCGGGCTTCCGAAACCATTCGATGAAAGCGATCGCGATGTTGTTAAGCCGCATCGCCCGTTTCGTGCCCGCAAGCACATGGTAGTTGTAATTCTTGCTGTACATCCCATAGAGGAAGAAATCGATGAGGTCGAGCACCACCGCTTCGCCGCCCTCTTCTTCGATAATGCTGACGATGTCGTTGTTGGCGTTGGGGTGGTATTTGACAAGAATCTCGCCGACCACGCCGACCTTCGGCTTGACCGTATCCTTGACGGGCAGCGCGTCGAAATCGCGCACCATGTCCCTCAGATACTTCCGGTAGCGAAACAGATTCATATGCGGCATTTCGCGCACGATCCGGTGCGACCAATAGGCCGCGAGCTTGTCCGCGGCCGCCGGCTCCTTTTCATAGGGCCTTGTCGCGAACAACACGCGCATGAGGGTATCGCCGAACACGGCGGCCATGACCGCCTTGAACGCAAGCCCCGCGGAAATCTTGAATCCCGGATTCTTCTCCAATCCCACCAGATTGGCGGACACCACGGGGATATGCTCCCACCCGAGGTCTTTCAGCGCCTTTCTCAGCAGCGCAATGTAGTTGCTCGCGCGGCAGCCGCCCCCCGTCTGCGACATAAAGATCGCGATCCGGTCCAAATCGCATTCCCCCGATTTGAGGTAGCTGATGATCTGCCCGAGCGTCACAATGGTGGGGTAGCACGCGTCGTTGTTGACATACTTGAGCCCCTCGTCCACGGCATGGACGTCCACGGTCGGCAGCAGCTTTGTCTTGTAGCCCGAACAATTGAACGCGGCTTCGATGAAATCGAAATGGATGGGCGCCATCTGAGGAATGAGAATGGTGTAATTTTTCCTCATTTCCTTCGTGAAAAAAAGCCGGGAGAATTTGTACGGCAGATCCTTGCCGTGAATCCCGTGCCGGGCCCGCTCCTCCATCGCCGCTTTCAGCGAGCGTACGCGGATTTTCGCGGCGCCGAGGTTGGCGCCCTCGTCGATCTTCAGCAGGGTATACAGCTTGTTTTTCAGCGAAAGGATTTCCTCGACCTGATCCGTCGTCACCGCGTCGAGCCCGCAGCCGAAACTCGTCAGCTGAACGAGTTCGATATTTTCATGCGCGCCGACAAACTCCGCCGCGCGGTAGAGCCGGCTGTGATACATCCACTGATCGAGTACGCGCGTCGGCCGCAGCAGGCTTCGCTGATCGGCAATGCTGTCCTCCGTCAGGACGGCGATGCCGAACGAGGTGATCAGCGTGTCCAAGCCGTGGTTGACCTCCGGGTCGAGGTGATAGGGCCGGCCCGAAAGCACGACAGCTTTCCTGCCCTCCGCCTTGATCTGCCGCAGCGCCTCCTTGCCTTTCTCGCGGACCTCCTCCTTGAAGCGCCGGTCCTCCGCGCGCGCAAGCGCCGCCGCGCGCAGCGTTTCTTCGCGCGTCACGCCATAGCGCGCGAGCTCTTGAAAAAGGCGTTCCGCAAGCCGGCCGTCGTCGTCGTAAGGCAGGAAAGGATAGAGGAAATCAATCCCCTCTTCCTCAAAGAAATCATCCATATTACCCGCGATTACTTCGGGATAAGTCGCGACGATCGGACAGTTGTAATGATTGCCGGCCGTGTCGTCCTCAATTCTCTCATAATTGATACAGGGATAGAAAATGCGCTTCACGCCGTCCGCCGCAAGCCGCCGGATATGCCCGTGGACAAGCTTGGCGGGATAGCAAGCCGTGTCGGAACTGATCGTATCCATGCCCTGTTCGTAGATGGCCTTCGTGGACTGCGGCGAAAGCTTGACGGAAAAACCGAGCTCGGTAAAGAAGGTATGCCAGAACGGATAATTTTCGTACATATTGAGCACGCGCGGGATCCCGACGACGCCGCGCGGGGCCGTTTCGGGGGGAAGGGGCTCATAGCCAAACAAGCGGGCGGCCTTCCACGCGTACAGATTCGGGACCTTGCCGGCCCGTTTCACGCCCCCCGCGCCCTTCTCACAGCGGTTTCCCGTAATGAACTTCTCGCCGTTCGCGAAGCTGTTGATCGTGAGCAGGCAGTTGTTCTCGCAGCCCTTGCAGCGGCCGTGGCTGCTCTCCGCCGTGAAGAGATCCAGCATGTCCTCCGGCACAATACCGGAGCGGGACCCTTGCACGGCGTTTTCGAGCGCGATCAAGGCCGCGCCGAACGCGCCCATATTGCCCGCGATATCGGGGCGAATGACCTCGCGGCCGAGGATGCGCTCAATGCTGCGCAAAATGCTGTCGTTCAGGAACGTGCCGCCCTGTACGACGACCTTCTCCCCCGCGTCGTCGGGATTGCGGAGCTTGATCACCTTGTACAAGGCGTTCTTGATCACGGAATACGACAAACCGGCGCTGATATCCCCGATGGTCGCGCCCTCTTTCTGCGCCTGTTTGACTTTTGAATTCATGAATACCGTACAGCGCGTCCCCAGATCGACCGGGGCCTGTGCGAACAAGCCCTCCCGCGCGAATTGCGGGGCGTCGAGGTTCACGGATTTGGCATAGGTTTCAATGAAAGAGCCGCAGCCGGAGGAACAGGCTTCGTTCAGCATGATGTTGTAGATCGCCCCGTCGCGGATTTTCATGCATTTCATATCCTGCCCGCCGATATCGAGAATGAAATTGACGCCCGGCAGGAATTGCTCCGCGGCCTTGTAGTGCGCGATCGTTTCGATCTCCCCGAAATCGATGCCGTATCCGGCCTTGACGAGCCCCTCGCCGTAGCCCGTGACCACCGCGTTCGCGATATGCGCGTCCGCGTGCATTTCGCCGTAGAGCTCTTTCAGCATACAGCCGACAGCTTCCAAGGGATTGCCCTCGTTGTTTCGATAATACATATACAGGACATTCTTTTCCGGGTCGATGGCGCAAGCCTTCGTCGTCGTAGAACCCGCGTCGATGCCGAGATAGATCGGCCCTTTCGCCTGCGAGATATCCCGGCGGCTCACGCGGTTACGCGCGTGCCGCTTCGTGAAAATCGCATAGTCGGCCGCGTCCGCGAAAAGCGGCGGGATATGCTTTGTTTCGGAAAGCCGTGAAGCGTCAAGCTGTTCAAGGCCGGTCTTGAGGTCGCAGGCGCGCAGCGCTTCGTGTTTTTCCGCGATCATCGCCGCGCCGACGGCCACAAAATACCGCGCGTCGTCCGGAAAAATGATTTGCTCCGCGGACAGCCCCAGCGTTTCGATGAATCGTTCGCGCAGCTCGGAAAGGAAGAAAAGCGGGCCGCCGAGAAAGGCGATATTCCCGCGGATCACGCGCCCGCAAGCAAGGCCGCTGATCGTCTGGTTGACGACGGCCTGAAAGATCGACGCCGCCAGATCGCTCATCTGCGCCCCCTCGTTGATCAGGGGCTGTATATCCGTCTTGGCAAACACGCCGCAGCGCGCCGCGATCGGATAGATGATGCCGTGCGCCTTCGCCGCTTCATTGAGCCCGGCCGCGTCCGTATTGAGCAGGATCGCCATCTGATCGATGAAAGCGCCCGTGCCCCCCGCGCAGGTGCCGTTCATACGCTGTTCGATCGCTTGGCCGTAGAACGTGATCTTCGCGTCCTCGCCGCCGAGCTCGATCGCGACGTCGGTTTCGGGAATCAGCGTTTCGACAGCCTTCGAGCAGGATATCACCTCCTGTTCAAAAGGCACGCCGATGAGATCCGCGAGCGCAAGGCCGCCCGACCCCGTGATCACCGCGCGGACGGAAAGCCCAGGATACGCGCCGTGCAGATCGCTCATCAGTTCGGAAACTTTTTCGAGGACGTTCGACATATGCCGGTCATAACGCGAGAAGAGGATTTCGTCGTCCTCCCCGAGCAGGACAAGCTTGACCGTCGTCGACCCGACGTCGATCCCAAGCCGAAGCGCCTCGTTACCGTTCCGCAACTGAATTACATTATTGTCTTTTTTCATTATATAATTATCCTTTACAGGTCCATCTCTATTACAGGTCCATCTCTATCATCACCGGGCAATGATCGCTCCCGTATACTTGATTCATCAAAATCACATCGCCGATCCGATCCGCAATGCGGTTTGAAACGAGGAAGTAGTCGATCCGCCACCCCGCGTTGTTCGCGCGCGCCCCCGCCCGATAGGACCACCAGGTATAAGCGCCCGTTTGCTCCGGATAAAGGCGGCGGTACGAATCCGTGAACCCGGCCTCCAAAAGCTCCCCGAACTTCCCGCGTTCCCGATCCGAAAACCCGGGGTTGCCATGGTTGCTCCCCGGATTTTTCAGGTCGATCTCGCGATGCGCCACATTCAAATCCCCGCAGAGAATGACCGGCTTTTTCGCGTCGAGCCTTTGCAGATAGGCGCGCCGGGCGTCCTCCCACGACACGCGGTAGTCAATCCGCGCAAGGCCGTCCTGCGCGTTGGGCGTGTATTCATTGACCAAATAATAATTTTCAAATTCGAGCGTGATCGAACGCCCCTCCGTGTCATGCCCCGCCGTGTCAATATCGTAAGCCGCACCGATCGGCTCAGTCTTTGTAAAGATCGCCGTCCCGGAGTAACCCTTCTTCTCGGCGCTGTTCCAATATTCATGATATCCCGGCAGATCGATCTCGGCCTGCCCGCGCCGCATCTTCGTTTCCTGCACACAGTAGGCGTCCGCGCCCGTTTCGCGGCAAAAATCAAAAAATCCCTTGCCGATCGCGGCGCGCAAGCCGTTGACATTCCACGTCACCAATTTCATGCTATGCTCATCCCTCCGATCGGAGCCGCCCGGCGGCCCATAGGAGCAGTTAAATGATAACTTGCGCATTTCACTTGTCTTTTTTCCGGCATGCTGCGTTGGCAGAACCCGTTGATACCACCAGTATCAACGGAACCTGCCGCCTTGCCTGCCAAAAAAAATCCTGCATAAAATTTTGCGCAATTTATCATTTAACTGCTCCTTGGTATATTTTTCTTATAAAGTGAGTAAGCCGTAAGCCGGGTTCTGTGCCCTGCCCTTGCGGGCAGGCGACGATCATCTATCTTGGGCCGCCGTTTCCGTCGGCCTCCGGAACGGCCTAATCTCCGTTCGCTTGCGGTCCACCATTTTCGGGATGCGACGGGCCGCCGCCCCGCGCGCGGCGCGGGTACCTCCCGTTTGACCTTGCTCCGGGTGGGGTTTGCACGCCCTCCGCGTTACCGCGGCGGGCAGTGAGCTCTTACCTCGCTATTTCACCCTTGCCACAGCGGGCAAAAGCCCCTGTTTCGGCGGTGTGTTTCTGTTGCACTTTCCCTAAAGTCGCCTTCGCCGGACGTTATCCGGCACCCTTGCCCGATGGAGCCCGGACTTTCCTCACGGCGGAAAACCGCCGCGCGACCGTCTGGCTTACTCACAGATAGTGTACTATTATTTCCGGATATTATCAACCGCCGCGCCACCCCCGGCTGTCCGCCGCCCGGCATGTGGTAAAAAAGAAGGTGTTTCCATACGAATCTTGACGCTATTCCGCCTTTTTGACCGCTAAAGGCGTTATTTTAATATCATGTTTTTTGTTGGCGCAGTTCATGCTTCATACAATCGACAAGATCTTTACGTAATTGATCTTTCAAAACCTTTTTCTCCCAAGAGCGCTTCATGACAGCGAGTCGAAATATCTTCGTATTGCACCTCGTTTTTTCGCAGGTTTATATGGGTATATGCGTATTCGGATCAGCTCGCTATGGCATTTTTTCAGTTATTTCCCTTTGCAGAGCAGCGTCCAAATCTTCTTTCTTGATACCCATATTGTTTGCACTCCCCTCTATCCCTGTTTCAACTCAGACAATGACGCTGAAAATATCTTTGCCCTCCACACGGATCCACTCCGGCTCCGTGTCCTCCATCTGCCCAAGACC
>JAITNA010000053.1 GCA_031290715.1 Eubacteriales Family XIII. Incertae Sedis bacterium
GAATTCATTGCCGTGTACGGCCGTCGGCGTGTCGGGAAAACCTTTCTTGTGCGTACGCTTTTCGAAAAGGATTTTGCCTTCCATGTGACGGCGGTGTTGGGCTTGGATACGCAAGCGCATCTGTCGAACTTTGCGAGCGCGCTTTCCGAATATGGCGGCAGGGAAGAGGACGCGCCGGAGAACTGGCCCTCTGCATTCCGGCGGCTCAGGGCGTTGCTTGAAAACGCAAATCGAAAAAGAAAGGTTGTTTTCATCGACGAGATGCCTTGGCTCGATACGAAAGGATCGGGATTCGTACCCGCATTGGAGAATTTTTGGAACGGGTGGGCTTCCGCAAGGGAGGATATCTGTCTCATCATCTGCGGCTCCGCGGCTTCATGGATCGTGAAAAAATTATTCCAAAACCGCGGGGGGCTGCACAACCGCGTCACGCGCCGGATACTGCTTCAGCCATTTTCGCTTGCCGAATGCCGGCGGTATTTCATGCAGGAGGGTTTGCCGGCCGACGAAACAAATCTGTTGGAAGCCTATATGTGCGTGGGGGGCATACCTTACTATTTGAGCCTGCTTCGCGCCGGAAACAGCCTTGCGCAAAATATCAGCCGCCTTTGCTTTTCGCCGGGCGGGGCGCTGCGGGAGGAGTTTGGCAATCTTTACGCATCGCTTTTTCAAAATGCCGACCGGCACATTGCGGTGGTCTATGCGCTCGGGAAAAAGTCGAAGGGGCTGACGCGGGAGGAGATCAAGAAAGCGACGGGGCTGCCCGAGGGTGGGAACTTTTCGGCGATTTTAAGCGAGTTGGAAATGAGCGGGTTCATACGAAAGTACACGCCTTTTTCAAAAAAGAAGAAAGGGTCGCTCTATCAGCTGACCGACCATTATACGCTGTTCTATCTCGCGTTCATCAGGGGAAGCCAGGACAACGATGATGCGTTTTGGCAGAAAACGCGCGAAACACAGCGTTTTCGGACGTGGCGCGGGTATGCTTTTGAGCAAGTATGCCTGTCGCATATCGACCAGATTCGGCGGGCGGTCGGCGTGTCGGGCGTCATCACGTGTATCGCGTCTTGGCGCAGCGAGGAGTCGAAGCCCGGCGCGCAGATTGACCTGCTGATCGATCGGAATGACGGCGCAGTCACGCTTTGCGAGATGAAGTATTCGGATTCCGACATCGCGATTACAAAGAGTCTGGCGGCGAATCTCCGCAACAAGCGAAATGCCTTCGCCGGCGAAACCGGGACGACGAAAGCCGTACAGATCGCGATAGTCACCCCCATCGGCGTGAAACGCAGCGCTTACTATGACGTAGCGCAGACCGTGGTCACAATGGAGGACCTGACGCGGGATTGACCGATATTTGCAACTACGTTCAGATGGGCGCGGGCTATTACCGAATAATATCCGTCCCGACGAAAGCTTGCAGAACATCCGGCACCTTCACGCTGCCGTCCGCTTGTTGGCAGTTCTCGAGGACGGCGGCTACGGTCCTGCCCACGGCAAGGCCGGAGCCGTTGAGCGTATGAACAAACTCCGGCTTCGCGCCGGCTTCCCTGCGGAAGCGGATGTTCGCGCGGCGCGCCTGAAAATCCGTGAAACTGCTGCACGAACTGATTTCGACATAACGCCCGTAGCTGGGCATCCAAACCTCGATATCATAGGTCTTGGCGGAAGAAAATCCGAGGTCGCCCGTTGAAAGCGCGACGACGCGATAGGGAAGCGCAAGCCGTTTGAGCACCTCCTCGGCCGCCGCCGTCAGCGACTCTAATTCCGCGGGGCTGTCCTCCGGCTTCGTGAATTTCACCAACTCAACCTTGTTGAACTGATGTACGCGGATAAGGCCGCGCGTATCCCGTCCGGCCGAGCCCGCTTCTTTGCGGAAGCACGGCGTATATGCCGTATAATAGACCGGAAGGGCGCCGCCCTCCAAGATTTCGTCCATGAACAGATTGGTCAGCGGCACCTCGGCCGTCGGCACGAGGAAGAAATCCTTGGCCGGTACATGGAACATATCATCTTCAAACTTGGGCAGCTGCCCCGTCCCCGTCATCGCCGCCCGATTGACCATGAAAGGCGGCAGGATCTCCGTGAACCCATGCTCGGCCGTGTGGAGATCGAGCATGAAATTGATGAGGGCGCGTTCCAATTTCGCCCCGAGCCCCTTATCGATCGCAAACCGCGCGCCCGCAATCTTGGCCGCGCGCTCAAAGTCGAGGATATCCAAGTCCGTCCCGATGTCCCAATGGGCTTTCGGCTCAAAATCAAACGCGGTCGGCTCCCCGAACTTGCGCAGCTCTACGTTGTCGTTCTCATCCCCGCCGACCGGGACGCCCGTGTCCGGGGTATTGGGTATGCCGAGAAGCATGTCGCGAAGCTGCCCCTCGACCATAGCAAGCTTCACCTCGTCCTCCTTGATTTGGCCCGCGAGCGTTTTCATCTCGGCAAGGACGGCGTCTGCGTCGCCGCCTTCTTTCTTGATCCGCGGGATATCTTTGGAAACGGCATTCTGCCGGCTCTTTTTCTTTTCCGAATCGGCGATGATTTCACGGCGCCGCGCATCCAATCCGGGGATTTCGGAAAGCCCGAAATCCCCATGGCCGCGGCTCTCGACCGCGGCTTTGACCGTTTCAAAATCTTCTCTGATTCGTTTGAGTTCCAGCATGCTTACCCTTTGCCCTTTGCCATGACGCCTGACGCACAGGTCTATTCGCCTTTGGTTTCCTCCGGCTCCGTCGCGGCTGCACCGTTATCCGCGTCGTCCGCATCCGCGCCATCCGCGCCATCGGCGCCCGGCGTCACGGCCGCCGCGGTCGTCCCGCCGCCGGCCAATTTGTTCAAATATTCCTCAAGCCGCGCCTGTGCTTCGCCGTACTTCGCCCAGTCGCCGGCTTTCAGCGCGTCCTGCCCCTCGGTATACGCCTGCTGCGCCGCCGCAATCAATTCCTGCGTACTCATCACAACGTCCGAACCGGAACCGCCGGAGCCGTTGCCGGACGTATCGCCGGAGGATGCGCCGCCTTCCTGATCCGCATCCGTGCCGCCCGGCAAAGTCGCCGATCCGTCGCCGACGCCCGCGCCGAACATCGCGTCAAGCGCTTCGGCCAGCGTGGCCTTGTAAGCGATCCGGTCGTTGTAGTAGACGACGACGCGCTTGACCTCCGGCATCGAGCCGCTGCTCGCCCGAAGGTAGATCGGCTCCACATACATAAGGCTGTCTTTGATCGGAATGATGAACATATTGCCCCGGCTGTAGGTCGACCCGGAGTTTTGCCAGAGCGCGAAATCCTGCGAAATGATCGTATCCTGCGCGATCTGCGCGTCGATCTGGCTCGGCCCCATGACGATCCGCCCCTTCGGGAACTGCAGCAGCATCAGCTCGCCGTAATGCGCCCCATCGTTTCTCGCGATCAAAAGCCCCGTCATATTATTCTTATCTTTCGGCGTGTACGGAATGGAATTGATGAACTCCACATCGCTTTCGCCCGGCAGTTTCATGATGTAATAATTGGAGGACATCGGCGTTTCCTCGTCGGCGGCGCCCACCTTTTCTTTTGCGATATCCCACAGATCCGCGCTTTGGTAAAACACATTGATGTCGCTGACGTGATAACGCTTGTATACATTGGCCTGTATCGTGAGCATCGTGTGCGGATAGCGGATATGCTCCCCGACGCCGTCCGGCATCTCATTGAAATCATGGAAAAGCGCCGGATAGATACCCCTCATCGTATTCGCGATCGGGTCGCTGTCGTCGAGCAGATAATAGCCCGTGTCCCCCGTGTAGGCGTCGATCACGACCTTCACCGAATTGCGGATGTAGTTGGTTGTGCCGCCCTGGCTGATATTGTACGGCTCGGAGTAAGGATAGCTGCTGCTCGTCGTATAGGCGTCGATGATCCAGTACAACTTGCCGTTCGCCGTCACCATGTAGGGGTCGGAGTATTCGAGGTAGGGCATGATCTCCCGTACGCGCTCCGAGATGTTGCGGTTAATAATAATCCGCGACTCGCCGCCGATGTTCGACGACACGAGAAGCTTCATGCTCTGCTCGCGGATCGCAAACATGATACGGTTGAACAGGTTCATGCGGACGCCGCTGTCGGCCTCGTATTTCGTCGATACGTCGCTCTCGCCCTGCGGATAATCAAACTCTTCCTCGTCCGTGCCGACCACGATATAGTTGCCCGTCTGCTGCCCGAAATAGATCTCCGGCCGCGTGATCGTGATCTCCTCGACATCCGATTCCGGCGGGATATTCTTGATCAGCGTGTCGGGCTGCCCGCTGCTCGTGACCTTGTCCACCCGCGACATGACGACGCCGTAGCCATGCGTGTATTTGAGATGGAGGTTGAGCCATTGCTGAGAGGTCTTTGCTTCGTCGATCTCCCGCGCCGCCAGGAATGTCTGCGTATACTCGCCGTTAATCATGTAGCGGTCGACGTTCACCTCATCAAATTCATAGAACTGCCGCAGGCTTTGCGTATTATTGTAATAAGTCTGCGCGGGCTCGTAGTCGTTGATTCGGATGTTTTTGATCGAATCCGAATTTTCGAGAATATCCGCGCCCGTCAGACTGGCGTCCGCGGCAAAATCGTTGACGGCGACATCCTCAAGGTCGTACGCGTTTTGCGTGAACTCGATGTTGTATGCCAGATAGGGCCGCTCCTTGTTGATGGCGTCCGGCGAAACGACAAGGCCCTGCACAATGCTGCTCGTGATCACGCCGATAATGCCGACGGCGATCATGACGACAGGGACGACAAAGGTCGTCTTGACTTTCTTTCGCAGGACGCCGACCGCAAACATAATGGCCGCAATCACGGACAGAACAATGAGAATGCGGTATACCCACAGCGTGATGTGAATGTCCGTGTAGCCCGCTCCGTACAGCGCGTCCGTGCTCGTATACAGCAGGTCAAACTGCCGCAGGAAGAAATTGACGCCGAGCATGAGGAAGAACAGAATGCCGAGTACAATAATCTGTTTGGACGCGATATAGATCAGCTCGCGGAAATGCCCGCCTCCGGTTCCGTCCGCGCGCGGCTGCGCGTTCATGCTCACGGAATCCGGGTCGATACCGATCGCCCGCATGAGATTCTCCACAAAGGGGCTGCGCTGCGGCTGCGTGTTCTTGCGCCGCGCGCCGAGCTCGTCCTCCGGCCCCTCGTCGGCCGGGATGGCCTTCGGCGGGGCTACGCTGAGCAGAATGGCGTAATAGATAAAGGTCATAAACGCGAATACCACAATGCCCGTAATGACCGTATTGTTCATCCCGTGAATGAACTGCAGCTTAAAGGTATAAAACGAAACATCGAGCCCGAAGATCGGGTCTTTGATCGAAAAATCTGTCGAATTGAAGAACTGAAGGGCGGTGTACCAAATGCTCGAAACCGCCGTGTAGGTGATGATCAGCGACGCAATCGCGGCGAAGGCAAGGGAAAGCCATCTCTGCCCTTTCTTGCCCAACGTTTCCTGCTGTATGATGAGCCGTTTGTGGTAGCCCTTGTTGATGGCGTGCAGATACAGGTAGCCGAGCAGGAAGAGTACGATGAAAGTCGGAACCCCGATCAGCAGCTGCGTGAACAACTTCTTGAGAAAAACGCTGATGTATCCGAGATCGTTGAACCATAGGATATCGGTAATGAATCCGGATAGTCCTACGATCACGATGATCAGAAAGATCACAACGATGACGATGGTTGCGACAATCTTTTTACCTTTTCCGTTCATTTGATATATTACCTTTCTATTTCGATAGAGTTTAGGAACCGGATCCGAATTTTTCCTTCATGAGGTCTAAGAAATCCTGAACATAGAACGCGCCCCATGAATCCGGCGCAAACTTTGCGACCGCGATCGCCGACACGACAATCACAAGCACCACAATGAGAATGGTGATCGCAACCGAAAGAAGATTTCTCTTGATATTGGATGGTTCTTTTTTTTGCGGCTGCGGTTTGACTGCGGGCTGCGGTTTGACCGCGGGCTGCGGCGCAGACGGCTGCGGCACGGCCGCCGCTTGCTGCGGTTCACTGAGCGGCTGCGAAAGTATGGCAGCCGTTCGCGACGGTATGGCCGGCGCTTGCGGCGCGGGTATGACCTCCGCTTTCCGCTCTTCCTCCTCAAAGGGGAAAGCAATTGGCCTGTCGATAAACGCCGCGACCTCCTACCGCGTCGGCGGAGTTGAATGGGAAAGCGGCGAGTCGAAAGTGAAGCCCTCGAGCGCGGATTCCTCTTCGGTTTCGGCGGCCTCTTCTTCCGGTGTTTCCGGGACTGCCTCGGCTTCCTCTATTTCGAATCCCGCTGTTGCAAATTCCGCCGTTTCGGACTCCCCGGTTTCGTATTCGAGGGATTCCGGCGGCGCCGCGGCCGGCCGCAAGGGATCCGCGCCCTTTAAGGGAAAGGCCTGCGTCAATTGCTCCAATTCCCTCAGCCAGTCCGGCTTTTCCTCCGGCTCGTATTCCGTTCCCAATTCGTCGGTGAAAGCCCCCTGTTCTTCCTCAACGGGAGCCCACTCCGGCACTTCTTCTGCGGCTTCCGCTTCCGCGTCGATTTCAGATTCCGCTTCGGGCTCGATAATTTCCGGCGTTTCTTCTATGGCTTCCGGCTCGATATCCTCCGGCGTTTCTTCCGTTGTTTCCGGTTCTTCTTCAGGTGTTTCCGGCAACGCATCAAAGATAGACCGCTCCGGCTCGTATTCCGTGACCTCCGGCGCGATATCCGCCGGTTCTTCCTCTGCGGCTTCCGGCTCGATATCCTCCGGTGTTTCTTCCGCAACTTCCGCTTCCGGCTCGATTTCAGCGTCAGCTTCGGGCGCGATATCCTCCGATACTTCTTCCGCTTCGATTTCAGATTCAGCGACGACATCCTCCGCCGTTTCCGATTCTTCTACGGCTTCGGGCTCGGCAATCTCCGGCGCTTCTTCCGTTGTTTCCAATTCTTCTGCTACAGCTTCCGATTCGATATCCTCCGGTGATTCCGCTTCTTCCGCAACTTCCGGCTCAAGTATAAAGGGCGGCCGCTCCGGCGCGTATTCCTCCGCCGGCTCTTCTTCCGCGGCATCCGATGTACCCGGCGCTTCCGATTCCTCTATGGATTCCGGTTCGGCGTTCTCCGGCGCTTCCGATTTTTCCCCGAAAATTTTCGGTCCGAATACAAAGGTTGATTGCGCCGGCGCAGCGGCATCCGCCGGCTCCGGCTCGCTTTCAGCCGCGGCAGCCGCCGGCTCTTCCTCGGTGAGTACAAACGTCGGGATGGCAAATCTTTCTCCGTCCTCGAACGTTTCTTTGACATCATATTGCTCAAAGGCCGCATACGAATCCGCCGGCTGTACCGAATCCGAATCGCCGAATTCCAAGTTTTTTTCCGTTGCAAAAGCGGCCGCGTCCGTTTCTTCTGATTGTTCCTGCTCCGCGAATGCCGCGGCTTCCGTTTTCAAATCCGACACAGGCGCGGGTCCATGCTGAAAAGCGTGTCCGTAGTCCTTGCCGTCGAACTCAAAGCCGCCTACCGGCTCGGGAACGCGTACGGCGCGGATGCCCGGAACAGAAGGCGCCGGCGTTTCCGGCTCTGTTTCTTCTCCCGTTTCGGGGATGTCCTCAAAAAAGGACGCTTCACACGTTTTATAAGAATCTTCCGCTTCCGGCGCCGGCCGTTTGAGCTCCTCCGCCGCGCCGGGAAACTCCAGATTGGTTTCTTGCGCGGCCGCGGGAGCTCCGGCGGCCGTTCCCGAAAGCTGCCCCTCAAATACGTGCGCCTCGGTTTTGAAATCCGAAGGCGGCTTGGGCCCATGTATGAACGCGTGCCCATAGTCGCGGCCGTCCGCGGGGAACGCGGCGAAGCTTTCCGGCTTTTCGTTCTCGTCCTGTTTTTCGCTTTCGCCCGGCTTTTCGCTCTCGTCCGGCTTTTCAAGCTCCGTATCTACACGGCTTCGAATCTCGCGCAGCATATCGTGATCCGCTTTTTTGAGATAGTCTTCTATTCTATCTCCGACCAACGATTTTGCGTTTTCGCCCGTGACAAGAATCTCGGGCGCAGGCTCGGGGGCCGAAAGCAAGTCCTCGTCAATTCGGCTTCTGGCTTCCTCGACCGCAGATTCGCGTTTGCGCAGCCGCTCAAATTCCTGATCCAACAGCTCCTGAAATTCTTCGTTCTTTTTGCTGACGTCGAACATCGCCTTTTCATCTTCGCCGACGCGAAGCGTGAAAAGGGGATCGCGCGGCGGGGCTTCCTCATCGGATGGCGGAGGGATTGCCGGCTCGGGATGTTTCGCCGCTCTGTCGCCGAAAATGAACTCACTCGTAAATTTCCGGAGCGGGCGGCCTTCCGCCGTTGTGCTTTCGGGCTCCGTCGTTGTGCTTTTGGGCGCCTTCGCGGGAACGGGGGCGTGCTCCATCGGCTCGCGGGAAAAGAATCCCGTTCCATGCGCCGAGGTTTTCCCGGCGCTTCTTTTTTTGCGCCGTTCATCCAGACGTTCCTTGGCACTCGTCCTGCTATCATTGCAGAGGATTCGATTGATCGCCTCGTCTTTTTCCCGATCCAAAGGATTCTTTCCCTCGTCCGTATGATTCTGCATGTTTTCGTGAACCTCACCGTCCATGGATGGTCCCCTTTCCGTAACG
>JAITNA010000070.1 GCA_031290715.1 Eubacteriales Family XIII. Incertae Sedis bacterium
ATTCATGATTCCGGTATTCTGAATGACCTTTTCCGATTTTCCTGCTCCGTAGAGCAGTTCACCGATTACGACAGATGGAACGAAGAAGGCGGCAAGGCCATTGAGAAAATCAGCTGCTAAGCGCTCCCGCGAGCGAAAGCAATGTATTTTTTGTCCGATTCACAGAAAATTCATCCAATATTGTCACAATCGCAGATTGGTTTTTTCGTGCAGAAATAGGTTTTCTCGGCACGAAAACCCGTCCATCATAATATGCTTCTACAGCTTCCATAATACTCTGCTCCTTTCGCGGCGATTTCAGTGAACATATTCCACGCTTGAATCCCATTATAATTCATGCTTGTAAAAAAAGAAAGCGCTGACCGGGGAAGGACAAGGTTCTTGTGTCTATTCGGATGTACGGCAAAAACCTTGTCATTCCCGCGAATGCGGGAATCCATGATACGACTAATCACTGGATTCCCGGGATAAACCCGGGAATGACAGCATTTTAGCAGGGTTCTGAATAGACACAGGTTCTTGCGGGTTTTTGTTGTATAATAAGGTGGCGGGTGGTTTCTCCTACATTTTGTAGGAGGTGGGCCTGCTATCATACTTCATGCGGTCGGATTGTATTGGGCTTTGCGCTCTTCTATAATCGAGGTGCAGTTGAGTGAGGAATCCTGTTTGACGTCTGTTTTTCAATGTTACTCGGAAGAGGAGAAGAAAAAATGATCATTATCGGAGAAAAAATCAATGGTTTCATCCCTGCCACGCTGAAGGCGATCGAGTCGCGCGATGAGGGCTATATCCGCGAACTTGCCAAAAAGCAGACGGAATTCGGCGCTGATTATCTCGATGTTTGCGCGGGTACGGCCCCGGAGATCGAGCGCGATACGCTGACGTGGCTCATCGATCTTGTTCAGGACACGGTTGAAACGCCGCTGTGTATCGACAGTTCGGACGTGAATGTGATTTTGGAGATGATGCCGCTCGCAAAGCGTCCCGGCCTGATCAATTCCATTTCCGGCGAGGCCGGCAAGTGCGAAGCTATTTTGCCGAAGATCGAGGGGACGGACTGGAAGGTCGTCGCGCTCACCTGCGACAAGAACGGCATTCCCACGGACCCGGAGGTCAAATTTGAGATTGCCAAGACGCTGATTGCACAGGCGCAGGATCACGGGCTTTCTCTTGACAGTATCTTCATCGATCCTCTTGTAACGACGCTTGCCACGACGGGCACTTCGCTGCTCAGCTTCAACGAGGCGGTGCGCAAGATCAAGGGCGCGTTCCCCGAAGTGCATATTACGAGCGGGCTTTCAAACATCTCGTTCGGCATGCCGTTCCGCAAGGCCATCAATACGCAGTTTTTGGCGCTCGCGATGTCGGCCGGCATGGACAGCGCCATTATGGACCCGACGTCGCCCGATATGCGCGCCACGCTCTACGCGACGGACGCGCTGCTCGGCAACGACGACTACTGTATGAACTATCTGACCGCCTATCGGAACGGCGTCATCGGGGCGAAGAAGGCGTAGGCCTTTCGGCGCGGGGCTTCCCTCATGATTGACTGCGATGTCTTTAGAAAGGCTATAGGAAATCTCGAGGAGGAACACGTTGCGGATTTGATTGACGCGTTCCTCGCTTCACAGCCCTGCGAGGAGGACGCGCGGGATGTGCTGAACGCTTGTCAGCAGGGTATGGAGATCGTCGGGGAACGCTTTGGGCAGGGCGCGTATTTTGTCGGCGACCTCGTCTTTGCGGGGGCGATGCTCACGTCGGCGTTAGAAAAGCTGAAACCGCTGCTTGGTTTCGGAAACGGGGATTTTTCGGAGGGGACGGTCGTACTCGGCACGGTGGAGGGGGATGTCCACCACATCGGGAAAAACCTCTTCAAGACGATGCTCGAAGCCGCGAATTTCCGCGTGATCGACATCGGCATCGACCAGCCGCCGAAAGCCTTTGCGGAAGCGGCAATACGATACAAGCCCGACATCGTCGGGCTCTCGGGACTGCTGACCACCGCGGTGGACTCGATGCGCGAAACGGCGCTTGCTTTGAAAGAAGCGGGGCTGCGCAGAAAAGTGAAAATATTCATCGGGGGTAATATTGTGGGCGACAGCGTCTGCGATTACGTGGGAGCGGACGCGTGGAGCCGCAACGCATATGAGGCGGTCTTGCAATGCAAGGCTTGGATTGGGGAGAAGAAATAATTATGGCATATACCATCGCGGTAACCGGCAAAGGCGGGACGGGCAAGACGACCCTGACGGGATTCCTCATCGAATATCTCGGGGGGCTCGGAAACGGCCCTGTCCTTGCTGTGGACGCGGACGCCAACGCCAATCTCAACGAGGTGCTCGGCGTGCCGATCGAAAAGACGCTCGGGGAGCTGCGCGAAAACATCGTGAACGCGGAGTTTGACCCGGACAGCCCGATTTCGCCCGTGACGACGAAACAGGACTACCTGAACGCTTCTTTCTCGAACGCGATCACGGAGGAGGACGATTACGACCTGCTCGTGATGGGGCGGACGCAGGGCAAGGGGTGCTACTGCTTCGTGAACGGGCTTTTGCAAGCGCAGCTGCAGCGCTTTTCAAATAACTACAAGTACGTCGTTGTGGACAACGAGGCGGGAATGGAGCATTTGTCGCGCGGTATTTTGCCGGGCGTGGATTTGATTCTGATCGTTTCGGACTGTTCGCGGCGCGGGGTGCAGGCGGCGGCGCGTATTTCGGAGCTCACGGCGGAGCTTGGCATGAAGGTTGCGGACGGCGTGAAGCTGATCATCAATAAGGCGCCGGGCGGGGAACTGAACGCGGGGATTCTCGAAGAGATCGAAAAGTACGGCTTCGATCTGGTGGGCGCGGTCCCGCTCGACGATCTGGTGTTTGAGTATGATTCCAACGGGACGCCGACGACAAAGCTTCCGGCAGACGCGCCGGCCCGCGCCGCGTTCACGAAAATCATGGCTGATTTGCCGATTACTAAGCCGATTATTAAATAGAAGGGAGAATTTTCATTGTGAGAGAGATCAAGGGATTCACGACGATTGAAGAGATGGAGGCCGACGCCGCGCGGCTGAAGGAGATCGCTTGCGAGCTGTGCGCGGAAACGTGGGAGGACCGCAAGACTTCGCAGCAGCCGCAGTGCAAATTCGGCGAGGAGGGCATTTGCTGCCGGATTTGCTCGATGGGCCCCTGCCGTGTGACGCCGAAAGCGCCGCGCGGGATTTGCGGCGCGGACGCGCACGCGATCGCGGGGCGGCATTATCTGCGGATGGCGGCGGCGGGTTCGGCCGCGCATTCGGATCACGGCCGCGAGATCGCGCACGTGCTCCACAAGGCGAGCCGCGACGGTTCGTATCAGGTCAAGGACGAGGGCCGCTTGCTCGCGTTGGCCGCGGAGTGGGGCGTTGAAACGGTGGACCGCGATATCTACGATGTCGCCCACGAGGTGGCCGATATCGGGCTCATGGAGTACGGCAAGCCGTTTGGGACGCTGAAATTCCTCGAACGGGCGACCGAGGAGCGGCAGAAGCTCTGGGCGGCCGAGGGGATCGCGCCGCGCGCCATCGACCGCGAGGTCGCGACCTCGCTGCATATGACGAACATGGGCAATACCTCCGACGCGGAGGTGCTTGTGCGCCAGAGCCTTAGGGTCGGTATGGCCGACGGATGGGGCGGTTCGATGATGGGCACGGAATTCACGGATATCCTTTTCGGTACGCCGACGGCCCGCACGACACAGGGCAATCTCGGTGTCCTCGAAGCGGATCAGGTGAACATTATTGTCCACGGGCACGACCCGGCTTTCTCCGAGATGGTCGTTGTGGCGGCCGAAACAAAGGAAATGATCGATTACGCCAAGAGCAAGGGGGCGGCGGGCATCAACATCGCCGGCCTTTGCTGTACGGCCAACGAAGCGACGATGCGGCACGGCGTGCGCATGGCGGGCAATTTTCTCCAACAGGAAAACGCGATGCTGACGGGCGCGGTCGAGATGATCTGTGTGGACGTCCAGTGTATCTTCCCGGCGCTCTCGCGTCTGGCCGACTGTTTCCATACGAAGTTTGTCACGACCTCCCCGATCTGCCGTATTCCCGGCTCGATCTACGTGGAGTTCAAGACGGAAACGGCGTTTGAGCAGGCCCGGGGGCTCGTCGAGATGGCCATCGACAACTACGAGAACAGGAAACGCGATAAGGTATTCATCCCGACGCATACGCAGGACGCCGTCGTCGGCTATCCCTGCGACCAGATCATCCGCGAGCTTGACGGGGTGACGAACAGCCATCTTGAGGATCGCGGCAGCTACAGACCGGCCATCGATGCGATCCGGTCCGGCGTGCTTCGGGGAGCGGTCGCCATGGTCGGGTGCAATAACCCCAAAGTGCGTCCCGATTATTCCCATATTCAAATCATGAAAGAACTGATGGAGAACGACATCCTCGTCGTCGCTTCGGGCTGTGCGGCGCAAGCCGCGACGAAAGCGGGGCTGCTGCGGCTTGACGCGAAAGAGCTTTGCGGGGACGGGCTCAAGCGGGTTTGCACGCTCGTGGGGATCCCGCCCGTGCTGCATATGGGCGCTTGCGTGGACATCAGCCGCATGATGCTGCTTGTCACGGGCATCGCGAAGGATTGGGGCGTAGATGTGACGCGGCTGCCCATCGTCGGCTGCGCGCCGGAGTGGATGAGCGAAAAAGCCGTCGCCATCGCGAACTATGTCGTCGCGACGGGCATCGACACCTACCTCGGCATCGAGCCGCAGGTCAAGGGCAGCACGCAGATGATGGAGCTCATCACGGAGGGTACGCGCAAGATCACGGGCGCGGGCTACATTATTAACAAAGACCCGCACGCGCTTGTCGAGTCCATCATCGCGGGCATCGAGAAGAAGCGCGGGCTGCTCGGGATTTGATCATGAAAATCGCGGTGACGGGGAAGGGCGGGGTCGGAAAAACCACATTGGTTTCGGTGTTGGCGGGGCTGTACGCGCGCGAGGGCAAGACGGTGCTCGCGGTCGATGTCGACCCGGACAGCAACCTCGGATTGGCGCTCGGCTTCACGGAGAAGGAACTCGATGAGATCACGCCGATCTCGCAAATGACGGATTTGATTTCCGAACGCACGGGCTCGACGAAGGACAGCTTCGGCAAATTCTTCAAGATCAACCCCGAGGTGAAGGATATTCCGGATCGCTACGCGCGCGAAAAAAACGGCGTGAAGCTGCTCGTGATGGGTACGGTGGAAACGGGCGGCGGCGGCTGCGTCTGCCCCGAGCACGTCATGCTGAAACGCATTATCTCGCACCTTGTCGTCGGGTCGGACAGCCTTGTGATCATGGATATGGAAGCGGGGCTCGAACACCTCGGGCGCGGCACGGCGGGGATGATGGATTATTTCATCGTGGTGGTGGAGCCGGGGGCGCGCAGCATCCAGACCTACCGGCGGATCAAACAGCTCGCGGCGGATCTTGGTGTGAAACGCGTCTTTGTCGTAGGCAACAAGGTGCGCGGGGAGGACGACCGCTCGTTCATTTGCGCGCGTGTCGACGCGGCGGACCTGCTCGGCATGGTCAGTTACAGCGACGAGGTCATCGACGCGGACAAGGAAGTGGCCTCGCCTTTTGACGCGGGGGATCGCGTATCGCTTGAAATCGGGAAGATAAAGGAGAAGATCGATCATGAAAAAACTGTTTGACCGGGTATTTGACGGCGCGGATGAGATGTTTGCGCTCGCGCAAAAGACGATAGACGAAACCATCGCGGAGCTCGGGGAATCCGCGCCTTTGGCGATGCCGAACACGGCCTATGGCTTGGCCGTCTATTCGGCTTACCTCGCGAAGAACATCAATACGCTCGGCGATCTGAAAGCGGCCTTTGAGGAAGCAAAGGCGTGGAACCGGCACGACCCGCGCTTGAAGCACGTTTTCAGCACGGGCATGGGTACATTCATGGCGGCGGAAACGATCGAAGCCTGCAAATACGCGAAGGGCCCCGACCCCTACAAGGGCGAATACCACGGGCATTTGACGGACGCGGAGGTGCGCGAGCTCGGCGTGCCCCTTGTCACGGATGATATCCCCGGCTTCGTCGTGATCCACGGCGCGGCGCCCTCGGATGAGGAAGCGATCGAACTGATCAAGGGCTATCAGACGCGCGGCATCTTCGTATTTCTGCTCGGTGAGGTCATTGAGCAAGCGCGGCGAAAGGAGCTCAATATGGGATTCCCGGTTCGCGTTGTGGCGGTCGGCCCGGATATTTGGCAGGTCGCCCACATTATTTCTTTCGTCTATCGCGCGGCCATGATCTTCGGCGCCGTGCAGCCGGGCGACCGCTGGGAATTTGACGACTATACCTTCTACCGTATCCACGCTTTCGTCAACGCCTTCGACCCGGTCAGCGACATTGTCGTCGCTTGCGGCGCGGGCGCGATCGCGATGGGCTTCCCCGTGATCACGGACGACGAAAAGGATATGTGGCGCGTGCCGAAGAGCATTTTGATTCAGAAGGATACGGCCAACTTCATTGAAACCTCCCTCGAAGCGCGCGACATCAAGATCAAGATTACGAACATCGACATCCCCGTCGCGTTTTCGACGGCCTTTGAGGGCGAGATTGTCCGCAAGAAGGATATGCGTATCGACGTCGACGGCTCCAAATTCGAGACTTTCGAGCTCGTCCGAACGGCAGAGCTTCATGAGATCGAGGACCACTGCATCGAGCTCATCGGGCCCGATTTCGATACCTTTGAGGCGGGCTCCTCCATTGGCTTCGGCATGATCGCGGAGGTCGGCGGCAAGAATATGCAAAGCGATTTTGAGCCTGTGTTTGAGCGCAATTTCCACAATTTCCTCAACTGTGTCGAGGGGGTCATGCATACAGGCCAGCGCGATGTGCTGCGCATTCGCGTGAGCAGCGCGGCCTACGACGCGGGTTTCCGCGCGAAGCATTTCGGGGAGGTGCTTTACGCCAAAATCATGAGTGAGTACGACGCGGTCGTCGACAAGTGCCAGGTGACGATCATCACGGATCCGGATGTCCTGAAGAAGGAGCGCGCGGACGCCAAGAAGCTTTACGACAAGCGCGATGAACGGCTCGGCTCGCTCACGGACGAGTCTGTGGAGGTATTTTATAATTGCATCTTGTGCCAGTCGTTTTCGCCTTCGCATGTCTGTATCGTGACGCCGGAAAGGCTCGGCCTGTGCGGCGCGGTGTCGTGGCTCGACGCCAAGGCGACCAATCAGCTCGATCCGAACGGCCCCTGTCAGGTGGTCACGAAGGAGCGCGTTATCGACGAAAACATCGGTATCTGGGAGGATGTCAACGAGTGCGTATTCAAGTCGTCGCACGGCAGTCTGGAGCAGGTCACGCTTTATTCCATTATGAACGACCCGATGACGAGCTGCGGGTGCTTTGAGTGTATCTGCGGCATCGAGCCGTTTTCAAACGGCGTCGTCATTGTCAACCGCGAGCACCAAGGCATGACGCCGCTCGGGATGAGTTTCGCGGAGATGGCGTCTATGACGGGCGGCGGTGTGCAGACGCCGGGCTTCATGGGGCATGGCAAGCAGTTCATTTCGTCGCGGAAGTTCATGAAAGCGGAGGGCGGGCCGGCGCGCATTGTCTGGATGCCGAAGGCGCTGAAGGATTTGGTGCGGCCGAAGCTCGACCGGACGGCGCAGGATCTGTACGGGATCGAGGGCTTCACGGATAAAATCGCGGATGAGTCTGTGACGGATGAAGCGGAAGCGCTCCTAGCGTATTTGGCGGAGCAGGCGCACCCGGCGCTTGAGATGGAGCCGCTGATTTAGGTTTACTTGTAATTGTAGTTGTTGAAGCAGGTTTTGGTTTAGTTTGGGTTTATCGGCGTAGTTGGAAAGGAGTTGGCAGGTTATGGCATTCACACGAAATCCACAGGTGTTCTCGGCGGCCGTGAGCGAAACGGTGATCGGGGCGGGGGACAAGGCGGTCAAACTGGGGGGGGAACACGTATTTCCTTTTTATACGTTTGACGCGCCGATCGACAATCCTCCCGCAGTCGGGATTGATTTCTCGGACAAGGGGCCGGATCGGGAGCTTCCCGGGATCGCCGCCTTTTTTGAGGGTGCGGAAACGCTCGGCCAGGTGGCGAAGCGCGCGAGCGAAGCGGAGGGGGCGAGTTTTGTGAGCCTTACGCTGCGCAGCGCGGATCCGAATGGGGACGACGAGCCGGTTGAGGAGAGCGTCGCCAAGGCGAAAGAGGTCGCCGACGCGATCGATGTGCCGCTCGTGATCCAAGGTACGGGCAACGCGGATAAGGACGCCGCACTCCTTCCGAAAGTGGCGGAAGCGCTTGAGGGCAAAAATGTGCTTCTCATGTCCGCGACCGAAGATAATTACAAAGGGATTGCCGTGAGCGCTGTGCTTGCTTACGGGCAGAAGATCTCCGCGGAATCGGCGGTTGATATCAATCTGGCGAAGCAGCTCAATGTGGTGATTTCACAGCAGGGCGTGAAGGCGGGCAGCACGGTGCAGCACGTCGGCGTGGCGGCCGCGGGCTACGGCTTTGAGTATGTCGCGTCCGCGATGGAGCGGATTCGCGGGGCGGCGCTGTCGCAGAACGACGATATGCTTCAGGTGCCCATTGTGACGCCGATCGCGAACGAAGTGTGGAGTGTCAAGGAATCCGTCGTATCCGAGGAAGATTTCCCGGAGTGGGGGCCTGTGGAAGAACGCGGTATCAATATGGAAATTTCGACCGCGGTGGCTTGTTTGGCGTCCGGCTCGAACGCGGTGATTCTAAGGCACCCGGAGTCGATCAGGACGGTGTCGAAGCTGATTTCGGATTTGATGTAGGTATGTGGGAAGGAGAACTGACAAATGGCTCTTAAAGGATTGGATATTTTTAAATTGACGCCGCGGACGAATTGCAAGGAATGCGGCAATCCGACCTGCATGGCGTTTGCGATGAAAGTCGCGCAGGGGACGGTGCAGATCGAGCAATGCCCGCATATGTCCGCGGAAGCGCTCGCCGCGCTCGGCGAAGCGACGGCGCCGCCGATGAAAAGCGTCAAGATCGGGGCGGGGGACGCCGAGTATACGATCGGCGGGGAAACCGTGCTGTTCCGGCACGATAAGACCTTTGTATCGAAGAACCTCATTGCGGTCAGCGTGAATGCCGCGAACGCGGATAAGACGCTGCCGGCGCTTGCGAAAATCGATTACGAACGGATCAGCGAACGGATGCAGGTCGAGATCGTCAATGTGGAGTATACGGGCGACAAGGGCGCGTTTTTGGAGGCGGTGAAGAAGGCCGCGGCTTCGGGGCGCGCGCTGATTTTGGAGGTTTCGGATGCCTCCGCGGCGGCGGAGGCGTTGGCGCTTGTCAAGGGCGGCAAAGCGATTTTGAACGGGGCGTCCCCGGAAAATTACAAAGAATTTGTTGAAATTGCAAAGGCGGCGGGCGCGGTACTGGGTGTGGCGGCGCCGAATCTCGACGCGCTCTATGATACGGTGAAGGCGATCGAGGAGTTGGATTACAAGGAGCTCGTGCTCGATGTCGGCGACGCGTCGATCAAGGAAGCGTTCGCAAATTGTGTGCAAATCCGCCGCGCCGCGCTGAAAGACGGCGACCGGAGTTTCGGCTATCCGACCCTTGTCAATGTGAAGAAGCTTTCGGGCGGCTGTGCGCACACGGAGATTGCTTTGGCTTCTTTGTTCACGCTGAAATACGCTTCGATCGTGGTGCTGAACGAGATCGGCTACGAGCAGGCGCTGCCGCTCTTCGGGCTGCGGCAGAACATCTTCACGGACCCGCAGAAGCCGATGACGGTCGAGCAGGGCAACTACCCGATCAACGGGGCGACCGAGGCGTCGCCGTGCGCGCTGACGGTCGACTTTGCGCTGACCTATTTCATCATCTCCGGCGAGATCGAGCGTTCGGGCATACCGACGAATCTGCTCATCCCGGACGCGGGCGGGTATTCGGTGCTGACCGCGTGGGCGGCGGGCAAGCTGTCCGCGGGCTCGATCGCGCGCTTCATCAAGGACCAGGAGATCGAAAACAAGATCAAGAACCGCGATCTGATGATTCCCGGCAAGGTGGCCGTTTTGAAAGGCGAACTGGAGGAAAGTCTGCCGGACTGGAACATCATCGTCGCGCCGAACGAGGCCGTGAGTCTGGTGAAGTTTTTGAAGGAACGTTATTCGTAACATTGAAGGAGGGAAAGAGCATTATGGACAAATTTATTGTA
>JAITNA010000158.1 GCA_031290715.1 Eubacteriales Family XIII. Incertae Sedis bacterium
CTTGTCTTTTTTCCGCCTGACTGCGTTGCCTTTTTTCCACACGCTTTAGCGTGTAATGGAAAAACGGACAGCAGAGGTGCCTTTTTTCCACACGCTTTAGCGTGTAATGGAAAAACGGACAGCAGAGGTGCCTTTTTTCCACACGCTTTAGCGTGTAATGGAAAAACGGACAGCAGAGGTGCGCCTTGCCAGCCAGAAAAAATCCTGCGTCAAATTTGTCCACTTTATTCCGTAACACTCCCTTACACGACGTAACAGCTCAGACTTGCTTCGTCATTGCGAGCGAAGAGAAGCAATCTAGCGGAGAATGGATTGCCGCAGTCGCTACGCTCCCTCGCAATGACGGGCAATTGGCTTGCAATAGCATGGTGTCTGAGCAGTTACTACACGACAGCCCCGTTTCCGTCCGGTTTGCGCTTGCTCTTGCTTTTTTTCTTCTTGCCTGTGCCTGTCGCCTCGGCTGCCATCTCTTCGCCTGTCTTCGCAATCGGCTTTTCGCCCTTTTCCAGGCCCTTGTATTTGCCCATGCCGCCGCGATGCGTGCCCTTCGCGAAATCATAGAAAATCGGGCTCGCGATAAAGATCGACGAAAGCGTCCCCGTGATGATGCCGATGACGAGCGGTATCGCAAACTGGCGGATCGAATCGCCGCCCAAAAAGATCAGAGCCATGATCGCCACAATCGTCGTCAGCGACGTCATGATGGACCGGACAAGCGTCTGGTTGACGCTCGTGTCGATGATGGTGTCGAGCGGCTGCCGCCTCATGCCGCCGAGATTTTCGCGGATGCGGTCAAAGATGACAATCGTGTCGTTGATCGAGTAGCCGACGACCGTCAAAATCGCCGCGATGAACGGGTTGTTGATTGTCAGCTGGAAAAGCCCGTACATCGCGACCATGATGGCCACATCATGGAACGTCGTGATGATGGCCGCGATGCCAAGCCGGAGCCGGAATCTTATAATAATATAAACCAGCATGAGCGCAATCGCGATGAGCACCGCCCTGATCGCGTTGTCGGTCAGCATCTTTCCGACCGAAGGCCCAAATTGCTCAAATGTCTGAAGCGATTCCTCCGTGACCCCGTCGTAGTCCTCCGCAAAACTCGCCATGATCGCCTCGCGGTCGGCGCTCGTCAAAGCCTGCGTCGTTTTGACGATGACGCTTTCGTTGCTTGCCCCGGCCGAAACAATGTCGGCGTCCGTGATGCCGTTTTTCGCAAGCGTATCCCGGACCTCTTCTGTGGCAACCGTCCTTCCGAGATCGATCTGCATCATCGTGCCGCCCGTGAAATCGATGCCGAGGTTGAAGCCGCGGCCGACGCCAAGGCCAATGCCGACGACAAGGATGACGGCGGTGACGATATAGAAGACCTTTCTGTTTTTCATGAAGTTGAAACGCCGCGAAAGCCGCGTCCCCTGGACGCCGCCGCCTTCGCGCATGCCGAGCAGCCCGTGTTTCACAAGGAATAGGCTCTCCGAAAACGTCCGCACATAAATATTCGTGATCGCCAGCGCCGTGAACAGGCTGACGAGGATACCGATGACCAGCGTGAGCGCAAAGCCTTTGACCGGGCCCGTGCCGAGCTGGTAAAGCACCACGCCCGCGATGAGCGTCGTAATCTGCGCGTCGAGGATTGTCGCAATGGCCTTTCGGAACCCGGTATTGACCGAGACGCGGATCGTCTTGCCCTCCGCCACCTCGTCCTTGATACGCGAAAAGATGATGACGTTCGCATCGACCGCCATGCCGATCGACAGAATCACGCCCGCGATGCCGGGCAGCGTCAGCACGCCCCCCAGCCCCACGATAATCCAAGGGATCAGCGGGATATACAGGAGCAGCGCAAGCGTTGCGCCAACGCCCATAAAGCGGTACATCGCAATCATGAGGACAAATACAAGAAGGATGCCGATCAAACCGCCGATCAGGCTGTTTTGCAGCGCTTCAATGCCAAGCGTCGCGCCGATCGCCGAGCTCTCGACTTCCGCAAGCTCGACGGGCAGCGCGCCGGCGCGGATCAGCGTCGATACCTGGATCGCGTACTCTTGGTCAAAACCGCCAGACCGCGTGATGACGGCGCTGCCGCCCGAAATCGCCCCGTTGTCAACGGAAGGCGCCGACAAAATCTCATCGTCGAGGACAATCGCGATCTGGTTTGCGCTCGTGATTTCCGTCGAGAAGAACGGCTCCGCCACTTCGCGGTTGTACGCCTTTGCCGTGGCGTCATAAAAGTCCTGCCCGCCCTCGGGTGTAAACTCGAGCGTGATGAGATAGCCGCCATGTTCGGAGTCCTGCTGTACGGTGCTGCCGGAAACCTCGTTGCCTTCAAGCGCCACTGTGCCGTCCGCCAGTTTGAAACTCAGCTGCGCCGTCGTGCCGATCGTCTGGATCGCCTGCTCGGGATCGTCGACGCCGGGCAGCTCGACGCGGATGCGCTTGTCGCCTTCGATCGTGATGACCGGCTCGGCAAGCCCCATCTCGTTGACGCGCTGGTCTATGACGGCCTGCGTCTGTTCCATCAGCCCTTGCAGCTCGCTGCCTGTCGCGGCCGTCTGCGCCTCGAGGACAACATAAACGCCGCCCGAGATGTCAAGGCCGAGTTTGATCTTGTCCTGAATGGGCCCGGCCGGCCCAATCCCCACAACGGTAACCACCCATACAAAGGCGATGACCACAGTAACAATGATTGCTGCAATCTTTTTCATGATTTTGCTTTTTCCCCGTTATTCTTCCTTTCGGATTTATATGTCTTCTTCCTCTTCAAGCTCCGCTTCCCCGTCAAGAATCTCTTCGGGCTCAAGGTCTTCGATTTCCTCTTCTTCGGGCTCTTTCTTGGGCGCGGCTGCGAGCTTGCGGGGCTTGCGCTTTGGCTGCTCTTCTTCCGGCTCTTCCTCGCGGACAGGCGCGGCCTTCTTTTTTTCGGGCGCGGCGGATTCGATCTTTGAAATACCCCAGCGCATGATATCGAGCTTTGTCTTGTCAGAGCCGACTTCGATCGTGATGAGGTCGTCGCGAACGCGCACGACACGCCCTTTGAGGCCGCCGATCGTCGTGACATAATCGCCGCGTTTCAGTGAATTGCGCATCTCGGCGACCTGTTTGTTCTTTTTGTTTTGCGGCCTGATGAGAATGAAGTAGAAAACGGCGATGATGACGATGAGCGGCAAAAAGGCCATGAGCCCGCCCGACGACGACGTGCCATCGCCCCCGGTTGACGCGGTAGGCACGCAGCCGGACAGCGCGAGCGCCGCAAAAACCGCCATGAGTGCCGTTACGGCTGCGATACGTTTCGTTCCCTTGAACATGTTATATCTCCTTTGACTTCAATCCTATTGTCTGCGGGTAGCCCGCTGCCCGAATAAACATACTTCGATATTATATATGAAAAACCTCGCGTACACCATTAATTTTTTCTTGCATGGCCTGCCGGATATGTGTTAGGATATAAAACGCTGAGGCAAGCCGGCGTGGCGGAACTGGCAGACGCGCCGGACTCAAAATCCGGTGATGGCGACATCGTATCGGTTCGACCCCGATCGCCGGTACCACAACTCAGCAGCAAGCGGTCGTGGCGGAATTGGCAGACGCGCACGGTTGAGGGCCGTGTGCCGCAAGGCGTAAGGGTTCAAGTCCCTTCGACCGCACCAAAGCTCTGTAATGGCACTCGTAACCATATGAGCGCCATTACAGAGCTTTTATTTGCGGGACAATTTCAAAAGCAGCACAACTATTGCCCCGGCAGCTAAATATAGAAACAAAAATGAAATCGCGCGGCAAGGACTTGGCCAAGGCGTATGGCCAACTGAAAGACTATGCCGTCTATTTGCCGCAGGGACAAATGCCGCCGCTCCTCATGGTGTCCAACTTTGAAAATATCCATGTTTGCCATCGGGAAAGCTGAAGGCCAATGGGTACTTCGGGCATGAATTGGAAGTGTACCTTGTGCGGCTTTTATTTTGCCTGGTTGCGGACGATACGGGCATTTTCCCAAGCGGCGCATTTTACAATTACGTCGAGAACAGCAAGCCGGACGGAAGCGATTTGCCCGCGAGAATCGGAAAGCTGTTTGATGTTCTCAATATGCCGGACTACACAAAACCGTCTGGCTGTGTGAAAGATCCAGAACGGGGCGATTATTTCGCACCGCTTTTGGACAAATTTTTCGTTTATTGCAAATTTTGATTCCATAATTTGTCAAAATATGGCGTTTTTCTCGCATAATTGTTAGTATTATGTGATTCATGGCCTATTTTCGCCTTTTCGCCTTTTCGCCGCCTTGATTTTTGTAAAAAACGAAAAATTTGTCCATCAAGACCGCCAAAATCGTCATTCGGCAATCAAAACGGGGTGGGGCGCCCGTTTTTCCTTGAATCGACGCCGCATGGGCCTGGACGATGGCAAGGCTTTTGCAAATACCCCAACTGCGATGCCGGAGAACTGATTACAGCGATAGAGGACGGGCCAAATACATAAAATCAATTTGCTTGCTTGCCTATCATTTATCGTGGTCTTCGATAAAAATGAAGATAAAAAGGGGAGGTTCTATTTTGTCTCACGCCTGCCCCCGGAGGACAAAAGGGGACGGGATTGTTGAACGATGAGCGAGGGAATGCCAGCAGGATAAATGAACCGTCCCCTTTTGTCCGGGGGTGATGCGTAATTACTGAGAAATCTACTCTAACAATGGGCGAAATCCCCTCGGCGCCTTCATGATTTTCTGGCTTACGGCCCTGCTACTTGAGACCAATCAATTCCGCCACCGCCGCCACCTCTGCCTCCGAAAAAGAATGCACTAATCCAAAAAATTACCGCAAGCGTGACAAGCCCCGCAACACCGGAGTGGAAGATGATTCCGACAACAATAGGGACAGCGATGAGAATAATAAGCCATACTATGCACCCGCTTAGTTTGCTACTTTCTGGTGCGGGGTGGAATTCGGTCGAATCCTCATATTTTCCGATATGCTCATCCCGAAATTCATCATAGTCCTCATTGCCGTATAGATTCGGCGGCTCGTAATATTCAGGCTCAATGTCAAAGGGCGGCTCGTAATATTCAGGCTCAATGTCAAAGGGCAGCTCATAATCATAATCCGGTTCAGGGGAATCGTAATCTGGTTCAAAACCAAAGTCAGGATCGGGCGGGTCTATCCAGACAGGTGCAAGAAGGTCATAGTCGTAATCATCAAAATCATCATAATAACTCACGAGCATTACCCCTTTCGGAGAGTGTTCCGATTAATAAAATGTGGCAGATTCGGAATATATCAGACTTTGCATAGGTGGCCAGAACACTAATCAGAACAACCTTCTTTCACTACTCATAAACCAAATGCACCAAGTGTATTCCCGTCCCATTATACGAGTTCAATCACAATATGAAGCATTAGCATAATCATACATGTATTCTTCCTCATCCTCATCACGGCGTTGTCAGCTAGAACTCGAGGTCGAGCTCAAACTCATCCTCATCTCGGCATGACCAATCGGGTTCATCGGGTAGATAGTTATCATCATCAGGGCGTGACGTAATAATCAGTCTCAACTTTTGAATAACGTAATATTGAGGGTCGTCGTCATATGCATCGGCAGCCAACTCATAGTCGATATCATATGATGTCCAGTATTCTGAATCATCAGGATCCGAGGGTTCCCAATCAATTCCATTGTATGGATTTATTACACCGTATGGGACTTCTTCATCCGTTTCAATTTCATCCACGGTAAAATGAAAATGATATTTGTTAATTATTTCTTTCCAATCTGCTTCATAGTGTCTGGTTAGTAAATCCAGCAGGTCATTCATATCTTTTTCAAAGGCATTGATATCCATTTTGTTTTACCTTTCAGAAACATCGACTTATTGGAACTCTATTTTATATCTACTTTGATTGCCGATTCATCGGCTTGCTTGATCTCGTGATACCGCACATAAACAAAAGGCAAAGATTGGGAGCATCGACAGCACGCTCTCTGAATCACTTGACAAAAACAACTCTGCCACATTGTCTCCGAATGCTTTTATTCCCAACTCTTGTTTCGTCCATTTTTCAGACCTGTCAACCACCTCGTATGCCGCGAATGGAGTGCCAAAGCCATAATCTGGAGATAACTTTGCCAACTGCTCATCATACGAATGACTTATTCCCCAATCTGCCCCGGCGGCAAGAGGCGAAACCTCCCAATCGTCTCCACAACACCGTGTTTCCACCTTGCCGTTAAGCATCTTTCGTTGTAAGTAA
>JAITNA010000145.1 GCA_031290715.1 Eubacteriales Family XIII. Incertae Sedis bacterium
GCGCGGTATTGCGGTACAGGATGGGTCATTCATACCGTCCGCGGCCAAAACTATGAGAGCCGAAAAGGATTCGGGAGAGCGCGCGGGTCAGAAAGCGCATACCGGGATCGGAGTAGGCAGGGAGGTTCTAATGAGCAGTTTTATCGCGAAACCTCATGAAGTTGAACACAAATGGTATGTCATCGACGCGGAGGGGAAGACCCTCGGCCGGCTTGCCAGCGAGATCGCTTCAATTTTGAGAGGTAAGAAAAAGCCCATCTACACGCCCCATGTTGACACCGGCGACTATGTGATCGTCGTCAACGCGGAGAAGGTGGGAGTTACGGGCAAGAAGAGGAAAGAAAAAATCTACAAAAGGCATACGGGCTATCCGGGCGGCCTTCGTGAGATCACGTTTGAGAAGCTTCTGGCCAGAAATCCCGAAGAGATCATCCGTCACGCGGTCAAGGGCATGATGCCGAACGGCAGACTTGGCAGACAGATGTACAAGAAGCTGAAAGTATACGCCGGGCCTGTGCATGAACATCAAGCGCAGAAGCCGGAAGTCTGGGATTTTTAGGAGGGTCCATTAGATGGCAGCGAAGAATCAATATCCCGCAACGGGAAGAAGAAAGTCGTCGGTCGCTAGGGTCAGGCTGATTCCGGGCAAGGGCGATATCGTGATCAACAAAAAGACGCTTGACGAGTATTTCGGTATGGAACTCTTGAAGCGCGAGGTCATCCGGCCTTTCACCGTCACGGACACCGAGAGCAAGTTTGACGTGATCGCGACGGTTTCCGGCGGCGGTACGACGGGGCAGGCCGGCGCGTTACGGCACGGAATCAGCAGGGCGCTTTGCCTTGTGGACGAGGAAAATTATCGGCCGCTTCTGAAGGAAGTGGGCTTCCTCACGAGGGACCCGCGTATGAAAGAGCGGAAGAAGTACGGGCTCAAAAAGGCGCGTAGGGCGAGCCAGTTCTCGAAACGTTAGAGGTCGCAAGATGGCAAAGAAACAATTCAAGGCGGAGTCGAAGCGGCTGCTCGACCTGATGATTCATTCGATCTATACGCACAAGGAGATTTTCCTGCGCGAGTTGATCAGCAACGCGAGCGACGCGATCGACAAGCTCTATTACAAGGGGCTGACGGAGAAGATCAGCGGCATTTCAAAGAACGATTTTTCGATTCGGATCGCGGTCGACAAGGACGCGCGGCTGCTGTCGATTTCGGATAACGGGATCGGGATGGCGAAAGAGGATATGGAGTCCAACCTCGGAACGATCGCGCGCAGCGGCTCGTTATTATTCAAAAATGAGGAAGCCGGCGCCGGCGAAACGGACAAGGAGAAAAAGGCCGCGGAGAAGGCGGCGAAAAACATCGATATCATCGGGCAGTTCGGCGTGGGGTTTTACAGCGCGTTCATGGTGGCGGACGATATCAAGGTGACTTCGCGGGCGTTCGGCGCGGATACGGCCTGGGAATGGGCGTCGCAGGGCGCCGAGGGCTATACGATCCGGGAAACGGTCAAGGACGAGGTCGGGACGGAGGTCGCGCTGACGATCAAGGTGGATACGGACGAGGAGAAGTATGAGGATTTCCTGAATGTGTACCGTATCAGGTCCCTGATCAAGCGTTATTCGGACTATATCCGCTATCCGATCAAGATGGATATTGAAAAGACGCGGACTTTGGAAGCGCCGGAGGGCGCGGACGGGGAGGGCGCCGAACCGAAATACGAAACCTATATAGAAGAAGAAACCCTCAATTCCATGGTGCCGCTTTGGAAACGTCCGAAGAGCAAAATCACGGAGGAAGAATACGCGGATTTCTACAAGGACAAGTTCGCGGATTTTGAGGACCCTTTGCAGGTCATTCACTCGGGGGTCGAGGGGGTGGTCAGCTATGACGCGCTTCTCTTCATTCCGGCCCGCGCACCCTACAATTATTATACAAAAGATTTTGAAAAGGGACTGCAGCTTTATTCGAGCGGCGTGATGATCATGGACAAAGCGGCGGATTTGCTTCCGGACTATTTCGGCTTCGTCAAGGGCGTCGTGGATTCGCAGGATTTGTCGCTGAATATTTCCCGCGAGATGCTGCAGCACGACCGGCAGCTTCGGGCGATCGAGCAGCGCGTGGAGAAGAAGATCAAATCCGAATTGGAGTCTATGCTCGCGAGTGACCGGGAGAAGTACGAGAAGTTTTTTGACGCTTTCGGCTTGCAGCTCAAGTTTGGGCTCTATGACAATTTCGGGGCGGCGAAGGATACGCTGAAGGATTTGGTTTTGTATACCTCGTCCTCGGAGAAGAAGCTTGTGACATTCGGCGAATATGCGGCGCGGATGGTCGAGGGGCAAAAATACATTTATTACGCGACGGGCGAGAGCATCGAGAAGATCGACAAAATGCCGCAGACGGAGCTGCTCAAGGATAAGGGCTGCGAAATCCTCTACGGGACGGAGCAGGTCGACGAGTTCGCGCTGAAGATGATGATGGCGTATGACGGCAAGGAGTTCAAATCCGTGTCGGACAGCGATCTGGGCATTGAGGAGAGCGAGGAAGAAAAGAAGAAGGCGGAGGAGCAGGCCGAGAACTACGCGGATTTGCTGGCCGCGGTCAAGGAAGCGTTAGACGGGAAGGTCAGCGATGTGCGGCTGTCCAAGAGGCTCAAGTCACACCCGGTCGTCCTCGTGAGCGCGGGCGGGATATCGCTTGAGATGGAGAAGGTGCTGCGGCAGATGCCGGGGGCCGAGAACGAGCAGGTGAAAGCCGAGCGCATTCTGGAGATCAACGCGAACCACGCGATTCTTTCGGCGCTCGGGAAGGCGTTTGAAGCGGACAAGGAGTCCGTGAAAGGCTATGCGGGCATTCTTTACGATCAGGCGCTGCTCATGGAAGGGTTGCCGATCGAGGACCCGGTGGCGTTTTCAAACGCGGTGTGCGGCTTGATCGAAAAGACGGTATAGGTGTCAATTGGTATTTACTGATCACTGGATTCTCGGGACGCTTCGCGCCCAAGAATGACATAAGCGGGGCGGAATTTTTTCCGCCCCTTTTAATTTTCCCCACTCTTTCTTTCAATTTCATTGACATCAAATTGAAATGGTAATAAACTGAATGCATTCGGTAAAACGATCGTCGGAAAGCCGAATTTTTGTTGGGAGCCGTCGTTCATGACGCGGCGGTATTTTTCCTGCATCTAATCGTTTCAGTAGTGAAGGGAGGAGAAGTCTATGGCAACGAAGGATAGTCTGCAGACTATACTCGGCAAGGCGAATGTGATCGACGACCCCGCTGTTCTCGCGGCATACGCGGAGAATAAGAGTTTCGATTTGCATTTCAAGCCCTGGTTTGTCGTAAAACCAAAGAACGCAGAGAAGATCGAGGAGTTGGTGAAATGGGCCAACGAAACGGAAACCCCGCTCGTACCGGTCAGTTCTACAGGGCCGAAGCTGAGGGGCGACAGTGTGCCGAGCGTCCCCGGCGCGGTGGTTGCGGACCTTTCGGGATTGAAGAAAATCCTGAATGTCAACAGGCAGCAGCGGATGGTCGTGGTGGAGCCGGGCGTCACGTACGGGCAGCTGAACGCGGAGCTCGGCAAGCAAAACATGACCATTGCGGGCAGTCTGAAACCCAAGGCCGGGCAGTCGGTGCTGACCGATGTCCTTGAAGCGGTACCGAGATTGAATCCGATGATTCAATGGTCGTTCTTTGACCCGCTCCGCTGCGTGGAGGTCACCTGGGGAGATGGTACGCGGATGTTCACGGGCGAAGCCGCCGGCGGTCCGCTTGACCTCAAAACACAGTGGGGCAAGCAACAGTGGCAGGTCCAGTATATGGGGCCGTGGATGCTCGATTATTATCGGCTCCTTACACAGGCGCAGGGCAGTATGGGGATTGTGACCTGGGCGTCGCTGAAGACGGCGGTCAAGCCGGTGATCCAACAGCTCTATCTGGCGGAAGCCGACGACCTTACCGAACTTCAGGATTTTGTCTACAAAGCGATGTGGACGCGGTTTCCGGACGAGGTGTTCATCCTCAACGGGAGCCAGCTTGCGAACCTTGTCGGGAAGTCGTCCTCGGAAATCGAGAAGCTCAAGGAGGTGCTGCCCGCTTGGGTGGCGGCGGTCAGCGCGGCCGGCCGGGAGCTCGTCCCCGAGGTGCGTTTTGAGGCCAGGTCCAAGGACCTCATCGATATCGCGCAGGGCTTCGGGCTCGACCTCCGCGAGGGCATTTCAAATCTCAGCGGGCGGCAGCTTTACGAAGAAGCCACGGGCCTGAGCGAGGGTACGTACTGGAAAGATACCTACGCGGGCGATCATCAAAACGTTTTCTTCCTCACGCAGCTCGACAAGACGGATATTTTCCTGCGGGCCGTCCGGGAGATCGCGGAGGAGCTCGGCTACCCGACAGAGGATATCGGCGTTTACATTCAGCCGAAGCATTTGGGCAGCAGTTATCATATGGAATTCACTTTCCCGTACGATCCGGACAGCGCAAAGCAGGAAGCGCGCGTGAAGGAGCTTACCGACGCGGTCAGCATCGCGGTTTCCGATCTCGGCGGATATTTCTCGCGGCCTTACGGCAAGTGGGCGGGCATCCAGCTCAACAAGGATGCGCAGTCGCTGCTTGCGCTGAAACGGCTGCAGGGAATCTTTGATCCGAACGACGTCATGAACCCGGGCAAGTTGGCTATTTAGCGGAAAGGAGGAAGAAAAATGAGTTATGAAGTCACATTGGAAGATTTCAGACCGATGCAGGAGCGCTGCTCCAATTGCCTTGGCTGCAAATTTGTGCCTTTTGAAAAGATCAAGAGCAACCGTTTCGGCAGAAACTGCCCGAGCGTATGGTATTACAACTTCAATACCTATTCCGCGAGAGGGCGCTTTCAACTCGGGCAGACGCTTCAGGACGGCCTTGTCCCTTGGGATAGCGAGCGGTCGCTTGAAGCGATTTTCAACTGTCAGGCTTGCGGCGCCTGTGAGATCGGCTGCAAGGCCACAAGGTTCAATCTCGAACCGCTGGCGCATAATATCGCGCTGAAGGAGCGCGCGGTAGAAAAGGGCCTTGCCCCCGCGGAGTTGACGGCGGCCGCCGCACAGCTCGCGAAACAAAAGACGATGCTGCCCGGCGCGAAAAAAGCGGATCGCGCGGCTTGGGCCGACGGCCTTAAATTGAAGGATCTCTCCGCGAAAGAAACCGCGGAGTACGCGTTCTTCCCCGGCTGCCGGTACGCCTATGATCCCGCGCTGCAAAAGAAGGCCAAGAGCTATGTCAAGGTCCTTCAAAAGGCCGGCGTCGACCTCGGTTTTCTCGGCAAGGCCGATATGTGCTGCGGCGGCAGAGCCAAGCAGATGGGGTTCAAAGAAGCGTTTGAAACGGAAGCCGAACTCAACGCGAAGGCTTGGAAGAAGGCCGGCGTGAAAAAAATTGTCACGCCTTGTTCCGATTGTTACCATGCCCTCAAGCGTCAGTACGCGTTCCTCGGCATTGAGGTGGAAGTCGTCCATGTTACAGAGTTGATTGCGGACCTCATCAAATCGAAGAAACTCAAGTTCAAGAAGCCCTTGGACATCGCGGTCACCTATCATGACCCCTGCCATCTGGGGCGGCTTGGCGAGCCGTTTGAACCGTGGGACGGAAAAGAGGTCAAGGTGCTCAATCAGGTCCATACTTGGGAGCCCGCGCGCCCGCGTTACGCGGGGACCTACGGGGTCTATGACGCGCCGAGGGAAATCCTTGCGGCGATACCCGGCGTGCGCCTGATCGAGATGGAGCGTGTCCGCGAAAACAGTTGGTGCTGCGGCGCCGGGGGCGGGTGTTCGGTACTCAGTCCCGAATACAGTGAGGAAATTGCGTCCGAACGCGTCACAGAAGCGCAAGCGACAGGCGCGGAGGCCATTGTGACGGCCTGCCCCTGGTGTGAACTCAATCTGGACGGCGTTCCGTCGGAGAATGGCACGACGATGAAAGTGGTTGATATTATCGATCTCGTCGCCAAGGCATTGTAAGAAAGGAGGAAGAGAAATGGCATTAGATAGAGAAGTATATCGCGCTCTTGAGGATATTGTCGGGAAGCGCAACGTATCCGATGATCCTGCCGTGACGGAGAACTATCGCTGTATTACGGCACAATCCTCCGCTCATTACGGGCCTTATGATCATCGTACGCCGCTGCCCCAAGCGGTCGTGCTGCCCGGCAGCACAGAAGAGGTGCAGCAGGTCGTCAAGCTTTGCAACAAGTACAAGATCGATTTCAAAGCGTCCTCGACGTTTTGGGCGGCCATGGGATTCATCGGCAGCGACAACGCGATTCAGATCGATATGATCCGCATGAACGGATGTGAGATCGATACGAAAAATATGATTGCGGTCGTCGAGCCGTTTGCCATCGGCGGTACGGTACAGGTCGAAGCGATGAAGAACGGGCTCAATTGCAACATCGCCGGCGTCGGCTGCAGCAGTTCCATCCTTGCGAGCTCGTCCGGTTGGGTGGGTTTCGGCCCCAGTTCGATTTCCATGGGTATCGCGAGTGAAAACCTCCTCGGCGCCGAGTGGGTGCTTCCGGACGGCGAAATCATTCGCACGGGCACGCTCGGCGCGGGCGGCGAATGGTTTTGCGGAGAGGGCCCCGGCCCCAGTCCGAGGGCGATCTTCCGCGGCTGGACCGGTACGGCCGGCACGATGGGCGTCTGTACGAAGATTTCCATTCGCCTGCACCCATGGCCGGGCCCGAAGTGGATTCCCACGCGCGGGACGGCGCCGCTCTATATGGCGGACGGCCTTGACAATGTGCGGGCCTACACCATCTGTTTCCCAAACTGGGACGCGTACGCGGAAGGCTTCCGCCTTTTCTACGAAGCGGACATCGCCTATCTGGCCCATCGCCAGTTCAATATGTTTGGGCGTAATATCAAGACTGCGCTGCTTGAAGTTTTGACGCATCCGGAGCTTCAATTCCGCGATATCGTGCCGCTCATGGAAGACCCGAGGATCAAAGAGGCCAACGCGGATATGAAGATCGATGTGCAGGTGGTCGTCGCCGGTATGAGCGAGCGGGACCTAGACTACAAGGAGAAGGCGTTCGACGCGCTTTTGGAACAAGTCGGGGCGCACAAATCCGAGTATATGCTCGAAAAGGATATGGAGGACTTTGTCAAACTGTATCTGCTGCGCCTTGGCCGCAAGAACTACAACTATACGCTTTGCGGGGCCTATGAGGGCAATTTCGGCCTTTCGGCCAACGTCTTTGCCGCGGCGCCCCACATGGAGGAAGCGGCGGCGCTCAAGGCCAAATGGGAGCTTGAGAATACCGCGGTCGCTGCGGTCGGCGGCGACTCCGATATGGGCAGCGTGTCCGGGATCGGCGGCGGCGGCACGACGGGGTGGGAGTTCTTCGTCCATTTCGACGCGTATGACAAGGAATCCATCAAAGGCGCCAACGCGATGATCGACAAATCGCATGTATGGATGATGGAGAAGGGATTCGGCGCGGACTTCGGCAGATGGAATTCGGATGTTCGCCGGCCTGACGGATACAACTACACGCAGGAGGAGCAGGACGCTTTCTATAAAAAGATCGCGCAGCCTTCCTTGGCGACGTATCAGTGGAAGGTCCGGGAAGCGTTCAACCCGAATCATTTGACGGGTACCTACTACAAGACGATGACGCCGCCCGAAGTCAAGA
>JAITNA010000160.1 GCA_031290715.1 Eubacteriales Family XIII. Incertae Sedis bacterium
GAGGACATGACGGGGAATGTGCTTTACTCTCTGTCATTCCTCGGAACGGCTTTGGCGAACGCGCCCGATCTTGATCTGTCGGCAGATGTGACGGATACGCTGCCGGAAACGGTCAAGGCGAAGGGCGATGCGCTCTTGCTTTCGTTCGCGGAACATGCGGCGCTGCCCGCGGCGGCTGAGGTGTATGTGGCCGCCGGTACGCATTTTTCGGATGCGGGGGGGATCGATGTCTATCAGATTGACCCTGTGAGCGGGGAAGCTGTGCGGATCGCGATGGACGGCAGCGTAACGGACGGATATATTGTATTCGATATTGAAAGTACGAACGACATCATCCTTGCGGCGGGCGGTCTTGCCGGGGCGGCAGATGAGGGCGGCGGGTTTCCTATCGTCCCCCTTGTGATCGGGGTTTGCGCCGTCGTTGTTATTGTTATCGTTATTGCAATATTCATACGCCGTAAAAAGGCGGCTTCGGGCGCGGGCGATGATTGAGATCAGGGGCGTCAGCAAGTCATATGCGAAAAGGGATAAAAACGAGCAAAAACCGCAATATGGGCAAATATGTAAACCCCCCGTAACCGTTGCCGTTGCGGGGGGGGGGTATGGAGCTAACGAGAGGAATCGAACCTCCAACCTGCGCATTACGAATGCGCTGCTCTACCATTGAGCCACGTTAGCGCGTTTCACACGAATGATATTTTATCACAGGGATGGTGAAATTGTCACCAACAATTTTTTCCGCTATTCCCCTGTCTATTCCCCCGCGAATTCCCCGATCAGCTTCTTGGCGAAGGCCGCCGCGCCGGCGCAGTCTTGCGCGTCGGGTTTCCCTCTGTTGGCCAACAGGAATTTGCCCTTGCAGGAAAAGGCTTCTTCGCATATACGGATTCCCTCATCGGTGATCAAGGCTGCGACATCCGGCCGAATCGACCTGCCGCCCGCCGCCGAATTGAACACGGCCACCGCCTTCGCTTTGTCCGCCGTCAGCCCGGCCGCGAAGGATTTCAGATGGCTGTCGAGATTGCCCGCGTAGACCGCTCCGCCCAGAAACAACAAATCGACAGGCTCCGAAAGCGGCGTTTCCACGGTTTCCGCTGCCGCCCCGATGACCCCCGCGATCGCTTCCGCGAGCTTCTTCGCGTTCCCCGACCTCGTGTAATACCGTACCTCTGTTTTCATTGAACCCCTCCTCTATTACTTGCCTACCCCGGTATAACGACCGGCTGCGGCAGACTCAAATTTTTCTTCAGCTTTGCAAAAAACATCCGCCCGGAAGATGTCTGCCGGACGCTGACGACCGTCACGGGCATCGTGTCCCCGATGTGTTTTTTTCCGTCCTCAACGACGATCATCGTCCCGTCGTCCAAATACGCGATGGCTTGATTGTCCGACGTCCCCTCTTTCGCGAGGAACAACACCATATCCTCCCCGGGCAGCACCTCCGGCTTGACGGAATCGCAGAGCGCGTTCAGGTCGAGGACATCCAAGCCCATCAGCGCCGCCGCCTTGCACAGACCCGAATTCACCGTGACGATTTTGCCGTTCACCAACCCCGCGAGCTTGAGCAATTTGCCGCCCGGCCCCCCGGCGCCCTCGAAATCCGCCTGCTCCGTGCCGTATATCTCGATCCCGTACTTGACCTGTATGCGGTTCAGCAGCTCAAGCCCTTTTCGGCCCCGCGCGCGCCTTACGCCATCCGCGGAATCCGCGACATGCCGCAGTTCGATCAATACAAATTCAGGAATAATAATTTTCCCCTCGACGAACCCCGTTTCCAATAGGCTTTCGATACGACCGTCCAGCACCAAATCGGTGTCGAAAATCTTCGGCTGCTGATTCTCTGGCAATCCCTCTGATTCATCCTTGCCCGCTGCCAAGAATTGTTCGTGAAGGTGCTGCAAATCAAAAATGTTCGGTTTGCTTTTCGCGAAAACAAACATCCCCAAATAAATCGCGAACGCATAGTCAAAAACCATCAACGCAATTCGGATATACTCATTGTTGATCGCCGAAAAAACCGGGCTGATCAGGAAAGCGATGAGAAGCCCGAAAAACCCGCCCACAGCATTTGTCCGAAGAAACCGAGTAATCATCCGAGGTAAGTCCCTTTCATACGCAAGCGTTTAGTTTAGCGTTTATACAATTAAGATATTTACAATATACCACTTAATAATACGGAAAGCAATAAGGATCGTCAAGCGATAATCCGCTATTCAGGGTTCAGTTGCTGATCATGGGCGCTTTTTTCAAATATTCATTAGATGTCAGCTGTTCGAGCATGAACCACGCAAGGTCCGCCCGCGAAACCGCCGTTTTCACGATCTTTTCCCCCGGATAGCCGATGCGCAGTTTTTTTGTCAGGGGTTTCTCGTTCAGAAGCGGGACGCGTACAAGCGTCCAGTCAAGATCGGAGCTTCTCACGATTTCGCCGATGCGGACAATTTCCTTATAGGCGTTCGGGATTGTATTTTTGGCCATTCTGACCATCGCGCCGATTTTCAAATCCTTTTGATCGAGCGGGTCGGGCGAACTCGGTGTGGAAATTTGGATAAACCGGCTTACACGATTGACCCCCAATGCCGCAACGATGTTTTTCACGCCCTCGCTGAGCGCGTCGTCTTTGGGATTGCCGCCGGGGCCAAGCAAGCTGATTGCCGCATTCGCTCGGTACGCCGCCCGGTCAATCGCTATTTTGTCGTTCAATTCTCCTCCGATCACCGTGAGCCGCGGGGATGTCAGGGACAATTTTGAAGGCTCCCTCGCATAGGCGGCGACACGGAAACCGCGATCTAATGCTTGCGTCACAACCTCTTGCCCCGCTTTTCCCGTACTTCCAAAAACCGCGATCTTCATAAGTCATTCCTCCTTCAGCGACTCCACGGTGTCCATGAATTTTTCAAAGAGTTCAATCAGCTTTTTTGTATTGTCCTCCCCGAAGCGGGACACGACGGTTTCCAACATTTGATCGGCTTGCAGCTGCGCGCTTTTCAAGGCGGATTCCCCTTGCGGTGTCAGTGTCACTGTAATCTTGCGCCGATCGCCCCTGTCCATTTCCCGCGTGATGTACCCCTCTTTTTCTAAAACGTTGAGCGTTTGGGATACCGCGGATTTTGTAACAAACATATCCTTGTTGATCTCGGAAACATTGACCGCGGCGCCCGGACAGCAAGCGCTGCCGGACATACCGTTTGCGATCTTGTCCAACATCGCCAGTTCGACCATACGGAAATTGCTCGGGGCCGGCAGGGACATTTTCAAATTGTGTATGCGCATCATACTGTGCGTAAATTGTTTTTTGAGTTCAGGGTCCATGCTCTCCTCCTTACAAAAAGCGGTTCATGCTGAAGTTTGCGGATCATGTGATTCGCGCAGGCCATATCGCCGAGCCCGAGAAACCCGAACACCTCGCCCTGATCCACCGCAAATGAAACATCAAAAACGCCCCGCCCCTGACCGTAGTCTTTTGTCAAATGCTCAACCGTTAATACAGACATAAACTCACTCCTGTACCCATTCAATTTCTTTTCGGAAATCCGAAACACCGCTCCAATTCAAATTCGTCGCCTCCCATAATGATTAGAACTTAATTGTTCATTATGATATAGTTTAGCACTGAATAATAATGTTGTAAACAGTTTTTTCAAAATTTTTATTTGAATTTTCTTGATGTTCCTTGTTCCTTTGAAGTAGGCGAAAAGGTGTTTGATTTTCGTGGTTCATTAATCCATTTGTGAAGGAAATCCTGCGAACGGGCAGAGAAATCTAAAACGTCTTTTAGCGAATTCTGATGTTATGAGAATCCACTAATCACGAATAATCGTCAAGACACTTTCGGATGGTTGGATGTCACTTTCAAGACACAGGCCAACGATATTTCCTGTTGCTGATGTCAATTCTTTCCCTTCAAAGTAGGCATGGTACGTTGTGTCATATATTTTTGCCGCAATAAAGTAGAATCGCTTTTCAATCGGTTCCATTGTCACTTGTATATATGGCGGCAAATCCTGTATGGTTTCATAGTCTGCCGGATCCAATATATAGGATGGCGTGAATGCTTCAATAACACAATTATCGTTTTGAGATTTTACGCAAATTACCTTTACAACATCAACTTTCGAGTTTGTGTATTCTGATTGCTGATACGAGAATCGAACAAGACAGAAAAGCTCGCCTTTCGCGGGGGAAACAGATGCTATGATATTGTTTTTCATCTCGGCATCATTATATTCTATATCCAGATCGTCAAGTAAAAATTGACGCATTGCGGAGATTACGCCCATCGTTTCAATTGATATATTTCGATCCCCGGCGCGTTCCTTGTCCGAATGCAAAATGCCGGCTATTATAATACTCGCCGTCGCAACTATTATAATTATAGCTAAAATGATGTACTGCTTTTTATTGTTAACAATTTGCATTTAATACCTCCCCCGAAGCTCTGCAAAAAATCAAATTTAAGGCCGATTCAAAGCTTAAGCATACGATACCAGACGGAGAGTACAATATCAAGAAAAACATTAAAAAAATATAATAATTTTTTAATGTAGGCTGAAATAATGTCATCCCCTGCGGGCGCCCCAATGACATTATTCAGCAGTACCCTTGTCATTCCCGCGATAATGGTGCTTCTCAAATTCCGCAAGGAATTTGCAAGAAGACCTTATACAACACTTTCTGAAATCTCTGATTTCATGAAAGTGACTGCAATGCGGGAATC
>JAITNA010000208.1 GCA_031290715.1 Eubacteriales Family XIII. Incertae Sedis bacterium
TTGCCGGCCGGCGGACCATGAGCCCTCGTACGACCAACCGTCGGGCTTCGTGAATACCCCCTCGCCCGTGATCGCGCCCGCCGCAAACATTCCTTTGAACACGCCGCCGTTTTGATCGATGAACATCCCGTTCCCCTCAGGAAGCCCGTTCTTGAAACCGCCTTCATAACGCCAGCCGAACGTCGAGGTGAAAACGCCCGGGCCCGTATAGTCGCCGGCTCTGAAATTGCCTTCGTAGATATCGCCGTTTTCGTACACAATGCGCCCGGTCCCGTTGAACTCCCCGTCCAGGATCGTCCCCGTGAACAAATCGCCGAAAGGGTCTTCCATATCCTCGACCTCGTATACATTATGAAATCCGACGACGCCGAGCGCGAAAAGCGCGCAAAACAACATCGCCGCAATCAGGATGGCCGCAAAAACCGCCTTGAATACTTTGCTCAATATGCCCGCGTTCAACTGTTCAAAACCCTCTCTCCCCTATTGTTACGATTCAGACAGGAACGCCTATTTGCCCATGTCTGAATCGTTCCCTCCTATTCTATTTCCCCGGTTTCTTCCCCGCTTGCGTGATCGCCTGTGCGACGCAATTGGCAAAAATCTGCTTGGAATCCGCGGTATGCATATGCAGCCCGTCCGGCGCAAGCAGCTCCCGATGGTCGCGGATCGCCGCGTCCCAATCGGCGACCGTTACAAAAGGATATTCGTCCGGAAGCGTGCGGATGAATTCCGCCATTTCCACCATATAGTCCTTGCCGTACGGCGTTACAAAGATGATCCGGCGCCCTTTCGGCAAGACCTCGATCGTTTCGTATATCTTGTCGATGGTGAAATTTTGTACATTCGTCGCAAGGGCCACGACGACATACTCCCCGAGTGTGCCGCTGTTTTCGTACTGTTCGACCAAGCCGGGGGCCGCGCCCATATTGCGCGATTCCACGGCGTCCACGAGGACAGAGCCGAGCGTTTCCTGAATCTGCGCCGCCGCGCCGAGCGCCACGCTGTCGCCGATTAATGTAATATTCGCCCCGCCCGGCGGGCGGATGGGGACGACGGGCCCCTCCGGGTCGTCCCGCTGATCCGCATTTTTCGCGTCAAGCTGCTCCTGCTCCTGTTCCGCTTCGAGCGCTTCGCGCTCCGCCCGCGCCGTGGGGGTTTCCGGCAAACTGCCCTCGGCGGCATGGAACAAAACAGGATTCATTTCCAGGCCGCTCAGATACGCGTCATACTCGTCCATCTTCCAGATATTCAAAAGCACCTGCTGATGTTTGAAATCATCCTCGATGAAAGTTTTGTCCGGCGCCGACCAGAGGGCGCAGACGCTCCCGCCCGTCAAGAAGACGACCGCGCAGACCAAAACGACGGCTGCCCTGCTTCGCCGCCGGCGCAACTGCCGCGAAGCATGCTGTGACTGCCGTGACTGCCCCGCCCGCGGCTGCACAGGCTGCCCGGACTGCCCGGATGTTCGAGGCGAATCCGGCATTTGCCCGGATGTTCGAGGCGAATCCGGCGCTTGCCCGGATGCCCGCGGCGAAGCCGGCGATTGCTCCGGCGCTTGTCCGGGCGCCCGCGGCGAAGCGGGCGCTTTTTTCGCGCGGGCGGCGGGTTTCCACTCAAAGCAGCGATAAGATATTTCCGCAAGCAATATCGTCAAAATGACCGTAGGGATTACATAAGCGGCCTTCGGCGCGTCCGGCGGGAACGGCCCCGTACCGTTCTGCGCCATCTGTTTCAGGATATTGTACACAGGCCAGTGAAACAGGTAAATGCTGTACGAGCGCTTGCCGATCATCCCGATCAGCGGAATTTCGCGGAAATGAACGCTGTGCTGCAGACAAAGGAGCATATACAGCATGACCGCGGTCAAAGCCGAAGCCGTGAGAATCCCCCAGCGGTAGGTGTCCGGGTCCGAGAACGACAGGATACGGGCAAGACTGATGAACAAGACGATCGAAACGGCCAAAAGCGCGGCGCTGAACGGCGCCGGCATCCGCTTTGTTTTCAGGCGCAGCCCCGTCAGCGCGCCGAGCACGGAGCCGATCATGAGCGGATAAAGCCGCGAGGTCGTCGCGTAGTAGGCCGGCGACGGGTCCGCGGCCCCGCCTTGCAGCGCCTGCATATGGAAGTAGGCGAGTATCCCAAAAACCGCGGCAAGAACGGCCAAAAAGCGCGCGGCGGCGCGGCGGCGTTCCTCAAAGCCCGCGGCGACTCTGCCCCCCGCCCCTTTTCCGAAGATTCGGTACAGCACGGCGGCCGCAATGCCCCAGATGATGTAATACTGCATCTCGACGGCCAATGTCCACGTATGCACGAAAAAATGCGGCAAAAACTGATCTTCATAGGATTGCCCGGCCGTGATTTCATAATAATTCGTGACCCAGCCGAACACCGCCGCCGCCTGTGAGCGGATGCCGACGCGAAAATCCGCGGAGATCAGGAAAGCCGCGCTCAGCGTCACGACGACCATGAACGCACAGGCCGGCAGCAGCCGCCGGATGCGGCGCGCGAAGAAAGCCGGCAAATTGATATACCCCTTCTCCCGATATTCCGCGGCGAACAGCCCCGTTACCAAAAATCCCGAAATCACGAAAAACATATCGACGCCGAAAAACCCGCCCGGCAGTACGCCGGAATAGAAATGATAGATCACCACGAGCACAAGGCCGACCGCGCGCAAAGAATTGACCCCTCTGACCTGAACGGGACTCATGGGATCTCCTTGCTGCGAATGATCTGTCCCAGTACGCCGTTGATGAACGCGGCGGATTTTTCCGTGCCGTATTTTTTGGCCATCACGACCGCTTCGTTGACGGAAATGCTGTCGCTGATGTCGTCCATATAGCAAATCTCCGCGACCGCCAACCTCAAAATGGAAAGGTCGACCGTGCTCATGCGGCGTACAGACCACTTCTCGCTTGCCTCGCCGATGATGTCGTCGATCACGCCCACATGCTCCGTGAAACAGGACAGCGCCCAGTTGAAATACGACATATCCGGCCGTTCTTCGACGTTCTTCTCGTCAAACAAACAGCCGGGCGGCGCGTCCGCGGGCGTATCGCCGAGATAGAGGGACGTATCGGCCATGAACTCGTCCTTGGCCCGCTCGCTATAGTCCCCCGTCGCGCTCATTTGAAAGATGAGCCGCATTAGGAGCTCGCGGGTTTTCTTGCGGTATGTCGTTTTTTTCACCGGTGCAGTCTTTTTCATAATTTTGCGTTCATAGAGTTTGCGTTCCTATGTTTTGCGCTCATTTTGCGCTCATGCAGTTTGCGAATCGCCGCTATGTACCCCCTGTACATGGATGTTGACGCCCTTGATTTTGATATCGGCTGTGCGGGCCAGCCCCTCCGTTACCCGTTTTTGGACATTCCACGCGACCTCGGGGATTTTTGTCCCAAACTCCACCACAAGGAAAATATCGATCGAATACCCGTCGTTTTCGTCCTCGCTGACGCGGACGCCCCGTATCTTGTTTTCGCGGCCCAGTACCTTGCTCGTGAGCGCCGCCGCCGAAAGATTGCCGCCGAGCCCGAACACGCCCTCCACAGACGACGCGGCTTCGCTGACGTATGCGGCGATCACCTCGCTTGCGATCCGGACCTCGCCATAGCCGTTTTCCTTATTGTTTTCCTTTTCGTTTTTCTCATTGCCCATACTCAGGCCGTCCCCTCCCCATCCTTATTATCCGGATCGTTTTTCCCATTGCCCATACTCGGGCCGTCCCCTCCCCAAATTTGCCCGCTTCATTTCAGTCCGCCCCCGGATCCTCCGAGCCGTCCGCGTTCATGATCTCCAGCGTCACCTTCTCAATGCGGCGGTCCTTCCATGCCTCGACGGTGAACTTGCAGTTGTCGGCGTAGATCACCTGTTTCTCATCGTCCTTCTCGTCCGAAATCTCCCCGAGCCGGTCAATGAGCAGCCCCCCGATCGTTTCATAATCATTGGATTCCATGCGCAGGCCCAATTCCTCATTGAGATCGTCCAAATAATAATTGCCGTCGAGCGTGTAGGAATTTTTTGAAATCTTTTCCATCTTCGGCTCGGCATCGTCGTATTCGTCGTCGATATTGCCCATGACCTCCTCGACCAAATCCTCCGTCGTTACAATGCCCGACAGCCCGCCGTACTCGTCGACGAGAAACGCGATATGGGTCCTGCTCTCCTTCATCTCCTCAAAAAGATCCGCAATGTTCTTGCTCTCCGGCACGAAGAATGGCTTTTGAAGCAGCTTGCGGACGTTCACCCTGTTGAACCCGACCTTCTTCGCCTGGATGAAGAAATCCTTCATATAGAGCACGCCCACAATGTCGTCGTTGTCCTTGTCAAAGTACGGCACGCGCGAAAACCGCGTTTTCAGCATCTCGTCCAAATAATCCTCAAGCTTCTCGTTGATATTATTCATATAGACATCCGTCCGCGGCGTCATGATCTCATAGGCCAGCTTGTCGTCAAATTCAAACACATTGTCGATCATCTCCTTGCCGGTTTCGTCGATATAGCCCGTTTCCTGCCCCACCTCGAGGATGGATTTGATCTCCTCCTCCGAATAGATTTCCTCGATTTTGTCGTCCTTGATCCCGAAGAGGTGCAGCACAAACGCGACCGTCCGCGTCAGCAGCCACACGAATGGGAACATCACCTTCGACACCGCGTTCACAGGCCGGGCCGTTGCGACAGCAATCTTCTCCGGGTGCTGCAGGGCAATCCGCTTCGGCACGAGTTCCCCAAACACCAGATTGATGAACGCAAGGATGCATGTGATAATAACGACCGCAATCTGCATCGCGTACGGCACACCGGATTCGTACAGCACCGCGGAAAACCGTTCCGCAATGCCCGTCGCCGCCGATGCGCTTTGCAGGAATCCCGCCAACGTGATACAAACCTGGATCACGGACAGAAACCGGTTGGGGTGGCTCATCAACTCGGAAAGCGCCTTCGCGCCCTTGTTCCCGCCCTCCGCGAGATTCTTGATCCGGGACTTGTTGGCCGACACGGTCGCCATCTCCGCCATGGCAAAAAACGCGTTGATGAGGATCAAAACGATCAACAGCAATATCTGAGGCAGGTACGATCCTCCGGGATCGGGGTCCATAATTTCTAAAACGCTCCTTTACACAACAATACTTAGGAACAGTTAAATGATAACCTACGCATTTCACTTGTCTTTTTTCCGACATGCTGCGTTGGCAGAACCCGCTGATACCACCAGTATCAACGGAACCTGCCGCCTTGCCTGCCGAAAAAAATCCTGCGTGAAATTTGCGCAATTTATCATTTAACTGCTCCTTACTATCCAACAATTCTATCACCCTTGCCGCGCTTTGTCTATTTTCCCTCTTGGAACGCCGCGAAAGCCGCCATGACCGGCTCCTTCAGCTTCGTGAAATAGTCCGCGTAGCGCAGCGGTTCCTTCCCCTCGTTCAAATATTCCGCCTCGGCCGGCGTACAGAAAAACGCCGTGTGCGTCCCCATGACGCGCCGGTCCGTCACAAGGAACCGCGCCCACGAAACCGCGCCGTCCAAAACAGGCAGCCCCGCGCGCTCCGTATACGGGACATTCTCCCATTTGGCGGCGTCCCGTCCGGATTGAAATCCAAAATTCCCGATAACAAAAGGCGCGGCGTCTGTCGGCAGGATCGAGAGATTGAACACCCCTTCCTTGTCGATCAGCTCCTTCGAGTAATTCTTGTTCATCACAGAAAAGACGAACGTCGGCTCCGCGTCCATCGACAGCTGACAAGCCGCGTCGATGATAAAGCCCCCCGCCCGTCCCCCATTCGCAGCGTCCCTGACGCTGATCACATAAAGCCCATAAGTCATCTT
>JAITNA010000024.1 GCA_031290715.1 Eubacteriales Family XIII. Incertae Sedis bacterium
ATCTACGCAAGCCCCGCCCTGCCATGAGCGCCTATTTGCCGAATCTCGGCGCTTTCAGGCAAAACCTGCCGCTTCAACGTACGCGGAGTACGCCTACGCGGCGGAACTTGCCTGAAAGCGCCGACCTTCAACAAATAATCACTCATGGTTGAATCGTTACAATTTAAGCGGCGCCTACTTCCGCAATTTCCGCAGCATTTCCAAAAAATAAAGCGGCAGCGGGCTCTCAAAAGACAAATATTCCGCGGTGGTCGGATGGACAAAGCCCAATGTCCTCGCGTGCAAATACTGCCCGTCCCCTTTTGCCGGGCCGTACAGATCGTCCCCGATCAGCGGATGCTTGATATACGCCATATGCACACGAATCTGATGCGTCCGGCCCGTTTCCAGTGTTAGTTCCAACAGAGAATACGGTCCAAGCCGTTCCGATACGCGCCAGTGTGTGACTGCCCGCCTACCATCCGGCCGCACGGCCTGGCGCAAGCGATCCTTGACATCGCGGCCGATGGGCGCGTCCACCGTGCCTTCGTCCGCAGAGAACCCCCCGTATACGATCGCCGCGTAGCGCCGCGTCATGGTATGCGCCGCCAATTGCGCCGCGAGCGCCGCGTGCGCGCGGTCGTTCTTCGCGGCGACGAGAAGCCCGCTCGTATTTTTGTCGATACGGTGTACAATGCCGGGACGGACGACGCCGTTGATCGAGGACAGCTCGCAGCGGTACAGCAGCGCGTTGACCAAGGTGCCCCGTTCGTTGCCCTTCGACGGATGCACGGCCATCCCGCGCGGTTTGTCCGCCACGACAAGATCACCGTCCTCATATACGATGTCAATATCGATGTCTTCCGGCGTCACATCGAGTGGAATCCGCTCATGTACAGTAATAATAATTATGTCGCCCGATTGAACGCGGTAATTTTTCTTGAGCGGCGGTGGGAGATTTTTTCCCGGGGACCACGCGGAGGTTGAAAAACCAACGTTTCCCTCGTCTATCAAGCTCTGAACGCGGCTTCGGCTCAAATCGGGACAACGCGCCGCGATAGCCGCGTCCAAACGCCGGCCCGCGGATTCTTCCCCAAAACGAAGCTCACGCGTTTCACTGCGCGCGCCCTCGACATACAAGAGATCAGTCATTTTCCCGGTCCGAAGGCGGCACCCCATCCTCCCTCGGCTTTTTCCCATACAGAAAAAAGACATAGACCCCCAGAAGGATACACCCGCCGATGATACACATATCCGCAAAATTCCATATCGGAAAGCGGCCGACCGAAATATAGTCGATCACATAGCCGAAGCGAATGCGATCCGTGAGATTGCCGGCGCCCCCCGCTACGATCCACGTAAGCCCCGTCTGCAGGACAGGATGTCTTATTTTGAGGTAGGTCCGGATCAAAATCGCCGCCGTGATGATGAAAAGCGCGCTCTGCAAAACAATCAGCAGGGTCGTATTCCCGCGCAGCATCGAAAACGATACCCCGTCGTTAATGACATAACGGATGCTGAAAAAGGCATCCGCGGCTGGGATCGCTTCCCCGAGCTGCATATGCCCGGAAACCAAATCCTTGAACACGCGATCCGCCCATACAAAGAGAGCGAACACGGCGATATAGACGATGAATACAGGTTTCTTCAAATTCTTTTCTGCGTTTTGATCGTCTTGCCCGGATCGCCGCCCTGCGAAGGCGAAGCCGCGGAAACGCTTTGCTTGCGCGGGGAAAGCGTACTGCCGCCGTGCAATCGCTGTTCGGCCTGTTCCTCCAAAAGCAGATTGGCGGCAAAGCTGTCAAAACGATCAAGCTCTGTTTCCAACAGATTCTTGAAGCGGGCGCTGAAAAGCTCCCAGCGGCGCGACAGGGCCAAGGCTTCTTCCGTAAGGCGTTCCACGGATTCCTGCGCTTCCCTGCGGATGCGATCCGCGTCGAGCTCCGCGTTTTTCAGCACGATCTCAGCCCGTTTCTCGGCGCTTGCGCTGATGTCCGTCATGAGCGCCTTCGCGGATTCAAGGGTATTGAAGATCGCGGTTTCGGAGCCGCGATAGCGCTCGATCTCCTGCGTGAGAAGCTTGTTGCTTTCCTTTAGATTGTTGTTTTCGCGCAGCAAAGACTCCAAATCGAGCGTGATCGTATCGAGGAAAGCGTCGACTTCCTCTTCCTTATATCCCCGAACGCCCCGCGTGAAATCTTTCTTTTGTATCGCAGCCGGTGTAATCATATGGTTTTCTCCTTTGGAACTCCCGCGCCGTACGGCGGCCCGCACAGATTATGCAATAAACAACAGAATCCGTATGAGTATCCGTTCGACGATGATGATCAAAATCATCGCCGCAAGCGGCGCAAAGTCGAACGGCCCCGTATTGAAACGAGAGAGGAATCGCCTCACGGGCGCGACGACGGGTTCCGTGAAAACCCCGAAGAGGTCGTAAATCTTCGTGAATATGCTCGAATTGCGATTGTATTGATTGCCGGAATACACGACCCAACTCAACACCGAGCGGATGAAGAGCATCGCAATCAATACCTCCGCCACGACGCGGATAATAATAATTAATAATCCCATGGCTTATTTCCAGGGGTTGGCGGCGCCGCCATCGTATTTGAATCCGGCCGGCTCCGCGTTGGTCGCCACATCCACGTTCTCCGGGAGGAACACAAAGATGTTCTGCGCGATCTTTTGCACATTCCCGTTCAGCGCGTAGGTCGCGCCGCTCAAGAAATCAAAAATCTTCCGCGCGGTGTCGTTTTCGATGTTCTCGAGGTTGATGATGACAGGCTTGCGCGATTTCAGGCTGTCGACTAACTTCGGGCATTCGTCAAACGTTTTCGGCTCGATCACAACGATCTTGAAGCGTTGCGTCAGTTCTTTTAATTTTGTTGATTGAGGCATGAGCAGCACATTCTCCCTTTCCCTTTCCCGTTCTCTTTCCCTTTCCCTGTACACAGGTTCCCGCACGGATTCCCGCCGGACCGGCTCCGTATTTTCCGAAAGGCCGTAGCTGCGGCGCGAACTCTCTCTGGTCCCGGCGGCCGCGCTCGTTTCCTCTTCGTAAAACGCGTCCTCCTCGATGATATCCTCATCCTCGGCGTGAACCAAATCCTTCAGTTTTCCCAAAAATCCCATTTCGTTCCTCCATTCATTATCTGCACTTCAACGCGTTAACATCCTGCTGTCACTGTGATTCCGCCGGCCCGAATATCCCGGTTCCGACCCTGACCATCGTGGCGCCCTCTTCGATTGCCACCTCGTAGTCATGCGTCATTCCCATCGACAAGTGCCGAAACGCGGTGTCCGCCCCGCCCGCCGCGGCATACTGCGAGCGAAGCCGTTCATATAGTCCGCGCACCTCGCGGAAATACATGCGCACTTCCTCGGGGTCGTCCGCGGCGGGCATGACCGCCATCAACCCGCACACCCGCACATGCGGAAAGTCATTGACCGCCGCCCGGATGAGCGGCTCCGCCTCGGACGGCGGCACACCCGACTTCTGGGCTTCGCCCGCGGGATTGAGCTGAATCAGCACATCGATCCGCCGGTTCGCGGCCTTGGCCCTCGTATCAATCTCCCCGGCAAGCTTGTAGCTGTCCGCCGAATGGATGAGTGATACTTTATCTGCGATATATTTTACCTTGTTTCTTTGCAAATGTCCAATCAAATGCCACTTTATGTTGGGCTTTTCTTTGTCGGCGTCAACAAGATGTTGCAATTCGCCGTATTTCTCCGTGAACTCCTGCACGCGGTTTTCCCCGAGGTCGAACACCCCGGCCCGCACGGCCGCCGCCGCCGCTTGCGGCGTTCTCGTTTTCGTGACCGCAATGAGCGTGATCTCCTCCGCGCGCCGCCCCGACCGCAGGGCCGCCGCCGCGATGTTGGCCCGTACCTGCGCGATATGATTCGCAATATTGTCCATGTCAATACCCCTCTGACGCAGGGTCGCTCATGATCTCGTCATAGTAGCTGATCGTCCGCACAGCCTGCCCTTTCGCGTCATAATATATGGTTTCCGAGATCAAATGCTTGCCGCCTGTCGTCAACAGGATATTGACCGGCACCCACTTGAACGTCCCGCTTTGCTGCCTGACATACACCCCCGCTTGCCCGTCCCGGGAAGAAATTGCCTTTTCGCTGACGACCGCCCCGCTGTACTCCGCAAAGACGATGGTCACATCCTTCTTGCGGTATTTCACAAGGTCCTTGTAATACATATCCGAGCTCAGCACGATGTACCACTCGCCGCCTTGCCTTGTGATCGATTTGACCGCAGCCGTCACGCGCGTCGTTTCCAAATCAAGCGTCACGTCAGCGCCGATCTTGTAGTCCCCGACCGCAATCAGCGCGGCGGGCGCCGTTTCTTCGCCCGCGTCGTTCGTGACAGGCTCCGAGTATGCCGCTTCGCCGGCCTCGTCCGCCTGCACCCAAAACACCAAATACCAGAGGTTGTTGTCTGTGATTTTGTACACAGGCTCCCCGGCCCGCACCCATTCCCGCGTCAAATCCGTGCTCTCCGCGGGCAGCGTTTCCATCACACTGCGCCGCAAAGACTGTATATTCTCCGGCGTGAAACGTTTCTCGTACCCGTCCGCGTAATAACTGACGATTGCGGTCACCGGCGCGATGCCGCCCTCATTGACCGCCGCGCCGCTGCGTGATTCCGCAAGAATCGCAGCAAAGGCCCCTTCCGAACCGCCCTCGCCGTCCTCCTTATTATTATTATCGTCCCCGCTGTTTTCGCCGGCTTCGGCGG